>JAUYEC010000049.1 GCA_030691585.1 Candidatus Omnitrophota bacterium | reverse complement strand
TACATAACCAAAACCCCTGAATTCCCGCTCAGCCGCGTTAAAATAGCCATCTTTGTAGGAATACGCAGTGGAATAAGAGTTGTCTTGGCCATCCGAGACAGTTACCTTTGAAACTACTGGTATTGCAAACGGCAGTTTACCGGTTTTATTAGGATAGTAATGGTAATATCTGGTTGAAGGCGTATATTCAATGGTGGATTCTCCGCCTAAGCCGTTAGTGGCTTTTATCAACAGGTCTGCCGGACCGGATAAATTAAGATATGCCTTTTTGTAACCGTCCTTAGCGATACAAATATCAACTATACTGTCACCGTCTAAGTCTGCCAGATATCTTCCCTGGTCGCGGCCATCCGAATCCACAAAATCACCGTCCGGCAGATTAAAAGAATCATCCCTTCTCCAGCCGAAGCCGGTATTGAGATATACCGCGTGGTAGCCATCCTTGGCAACAACTAAATCATTCAGGCCGTCGCCGTTAATATCCACGAGCATCCGGCCTTGGTCGCGGCCGCCGCTTGAAAAATCGCCATCGGGGATATTGAAAGCATCGTTGCGCACCCATCCGGATCCCGTATTGAGATAAGTGGCTTTATAGCCGTCACAAGCGACTAACCAGTCTGCTAAACCATCGCCGTTGATATCAGTCAGGCGCCTGCCGCCATCGCCAGAAGAAGTAACAAAATAGCCATCGGGAGAATTCCACCGGTTATCCTGCTGCCAGCGACTTCCAGTATTGATGTAGGCATTAATGCTACGAGGAATAGGGCTGGACGGAAAGTAATCACACATAATAATACTATCTTCAGCAACAGATAGATCATTTAAACCATCTCCATTTAAATCAGCAAACCTTTTGCCACCATCAACTTTCCTAGGTTTAATGTTGACTATTAATGAGATCCAGATCCTTATACCGCCATTCTGACCATAGACAAAGAACCCATCGGGGAGATTCCATTGTGAATTCTGGACCCACTGCGGATTCTGGTTATCCAGATATTTAAATTCGTAAGCATCTTTGTATTGACCATTTATACCCGTGCTCGACTCCCAAAAATTAGCCGCAAGTAATTCCGGAATTCCGTCTCCCGTTAAATCAACTAATCTTCTTCCGTCATCCGACCCGGCATCTGATTTATAAGCAAAATACCCTATCGGAACAGGCCACCAATTAGGGCTGGCGCTAAATCCATCTTTCGAGTTAAGAAAAGTTTGCCTGAGCGATTGCCGATCGGAAGGTTCATCGGGAGCATAACAAGAAATCACAAAATCTGTCATTCCGTCACCGTTTAGGTCATAAAGCCTCCTACCCTGATCCTGTCCGGACTTGACGAAATCCCCATCAGGGATGTGCCATTTGGGCTGGTCAGCCGACCATCCGCCGGTGTTGGAACGGTAAGTAAGAATTACAGGCGGCGATGCCGTGCTGCCATCGGATCCGATGTCCTTAACTTTAGTTAAAAGGCTTTTTTTCGTTGAAGGACTTTGTCCATATTCTAAGATATATCTTCGCATTAAATCATTACCGAATAAAATATCTATAGACCACAGCCTCTTAAGCAATTTTATCTTTTCGCCGATTATATAACTTAAAGAAATATCAGGCCTGTCTTCATAGCTAAAGGAGATTTTGTATTGAGCCGCTAAGCCCGATATTTCATTTCCGGTATAAGCGATATATTGCGGATATAGCTTATTCTCTTCCTTAATATATGTAATGACCAGGTAATTGCCTTTTAAATCTGATATTTTATCCAACGCCCAAGAATAAATTCCTTTAGAGGTAACAATTCGGGAATTGTCGGAGGAACCAAAGAAATATTTTGTGCCTGATTTATCAATTGCCTGCCAGGACGAACCGTTAAAAATGTATCTTACAAACCCTCCCTCTATCTTGCTTCTGTATTCATTGCCGCCGATACCGGATAGTTCTTGCCCCTGCGCGATAAAGATGTCCGATGGGCTATATTTTGGGACTCCTTTTTTAGCAGAACGACTGATAGCGCCCAGATCCAACGACCAACCCACACCCAAAAGACCGTTTCCAGCACCACTGTTATAGACAACGCTAAGCGGCGGTTTAATATCTCTATTCGTGCCTGGGAAAAATATTGGAATAGTCATCTGCGCCTTTCCGGTAAAAGAATCAGCAGAAAGCGAATCCAAAATATGATTAAACTTATCCCCAGAAGTAAGGATATCTTTTTGGAAGGATGCTCCGGTAGGCTCTTCAGTAGCACCTGTTGAAAAAGAACCCGCTGCGATCGGCACGTTTTCGACCCATTGTGCCGGCTGCCCGTGGCCGATGGTATCAGGGACCCTGCCCAACTGATTAAAATCAACTCCTTCGGGTACAGGCGGAATGTGCTGTACCTCTTCGGCAAAACCTACATCCCTAAGGCATACCGCAGAGAGATGCGCAAAAATCAAAATCAGGCTTATAATTTTAAACAGTACTTTTTTCATATCAGTTACGGCGGAGAAACAGGTTTTCTATAGACATAGACTTCGGCTTGTTTTGAATCGTTTCCTTTGGAGTTTTTTACTTCTATTTTTATGGTATGACGGCCGGCCTGGCCCGTCCATTTATAAACAGGATCTTTAGACCAAGCTTGCTTGACAGCGCCGTCTATGGAGAATTGATATTCTACGGCAGAGGCATCATTAGTGCCCGTTGCCGAAATACTAACGACCTCTACTTCATTAAAACCTGCTCCGTCCAGCGGGATAAGACTGATAATTCTTGGCGGCTCTGGTTCAGGTAAAGTACC
>JAUYEC010000031.1 GCA_030691585.1 Candidatus Omnitrophota bacterium | reverse complement strand
TGGAAGCGGCAGAGGTGATGATGTTATATTTACTGCTGCCCTTGGTCTATCCGGCAGTGGTAAATGATACGATATCGGCATGCCCGGGATCGCATTTTCACAATCTTGATATCATGCTTTACCGGCAGATAGAAGAAGCTGCCGGAGCAAAGGCTCTATTTACGTACACTCTTTCTGACGGCAATCGTTATCGTATACCCGTGGGCTTTCCGGAATATGCCCTGCCGCTTACCGCATATCCATTGGATCGCGCGGAGAATATGATTTCGGGATTCACTGAAGCTTGCGGCCACAAAGGCATTTTGCAGATCATCAGCCAAGATATCCCGGCTGCCACTCAAGCGCAGATCATAGGGAATTGGTGCAAACTCCCGGAAGAAAAACACCCGCAATTACGCGCCTTAGGACAGGCGATCATGTATCTTATGATACAAATTCCTGATATGAGTATTCCTGGCGCACTGTTATGGATAAAACAAGATATGTACTTGGGTAAAGTTTATACATTTACTGATTATCTGCGGCAGTTGAAGGCGGGTACGACCAGGACAAACAGCAATTTTTGCCGGCTTAACGAGCAGGCGCGCCAGGCGCATTGTCTTGCCGGAGACGCCACGCAGTCCGTTGCCTTAGAGGGCATGTTGAGGCAGTCAATTGATGAACGCCCTGATTTTACCGACCCATACTATGAATTGATTTCTTTGCTCACAGCGCAAGGGCGTTTTATAGAGGCAATATGCTATCTGGATCGATTAAGGCTTCAAAAATGTTTTGCTCCTATGTACCAAGGTTTAATGAAATCTGTCTTAAACGCAGCAAAACTGGGTAACTTTTTTGAAGAGCATGTGATGATAAGTTCGGATTTACGTTTTCAAGGACATACATCTTTGCAATGGATGTGTCTTTTGGCGGCGGTTACGGAGGCTGTAGGCAGGCAAAATGTAGCGAGATTTAGTTTTCAATATGACCGCACCTCCGGGCTGAACAGGTTGTATAGGTTATTACCGGGTTTTGATATTGACGATGTGCGGAGAAATTTCGCGGCCCATGGCGCGCGCATTGCTGAAGCTCTGATTTCGGGGAAAACGGTCCGGCTTTACGGTATTCCCATTCGTCTTAGGGATAAGGTTGTAGAAGTTGACATCAATGCGGCGCAAGACGATTTCAATCGAGTTAATCCGTTCAAAATAGATAATGCTGATGTTCCACCGGCGGGCACAGCAGAGCCATGCTCTGCCGATGCCCTCACCGCCAAGACCTGCTTTGACGCGGCGGAGATGTTCGCTGTAGAATGTAGGGACAGCACAATGTGCTGTCCCTACAGGATAAACAGAGGATTATGGTCGTTTATCTGGTTTGCGGCAGGTGTAGTGATTGCCGTAGTCAACCTGCCGGTATGGTTATTGTATCAATTGGGCGATTGGTTAGGCCTTAGAGGAGCGCGCTCGCCGCCGTTGCTGCGAATTCCGGTTGCCGCGGTAGAAAACAATTCTCTCCGTATTAAGCCCGGCCTGATAATCCTTGGATCGATCTTCGTCTTATCAATAATCTACCCAGTTTCTTCCGTTATCCCACTACTTAGTTTAGGGACTATCATACTCACTTTACATCACGAATATACACACAAACGACATCCCCGGCGCGCTAATGAAACAAATGAAGGGTATGAGCTATGGATTTGTTATGCGCAGACAGGGTGGATAGATAGTTTGTTATTTTACCTCAAGAATGCCTTTTTGGAAATCAACGCTGAGCAGGCGCCCTTTGAAAAAATCCAGGCCGAGCAGGCCCTCCACCGGGCTTTCGGGCGGGAGATTATGGCAGAGAATGAGGCCATGAAGATAGGAGAAGCCGGTTTTAGCCATAGCGCTTCAAAAAGCAGCCACAAAACCCTTAGGAAACGCGTCTTCGGAATACTCTACAAGCACCGGCCGCGTCCTTTTGATGGCGAGGAGCCTGGCGTAAATCTCGTACCTGCGGGGGCTGTGCGCGATGAGCCGGCCGGAAATGGGAGTTGTGGTAGCCGCATCAATTCTATCTACCCCGATAAGCAGCCACTCCTTGTGGAAATGCTTTTTTATGGTTTCAATCTTTTGCGAACGCATATTGCTCACCTCGTTACAAAAATAACACAAAAAGCGTATGAAATCAAGGCAATTTTAGAGGGAGACTGGTTGCGGCAGAATATCCGCATCTGGGCCCCGGCGCTTGCCGCCGCGGTTTTAATCATCATCTGCCATATGCTCTGGCCGCAGGCAGGCGGGACGGAGATGCTTCTTAAGGATCAATTCTATGCGCCCAAAGGGTTATGGTTTGTGGTTATTTTGATGTGTTCTATTATCTTTATGGCGTCAGCATCCGAAAGCCCGCGGGTTGAGCCGGCCAATGACACAGTATTGCCTACTTTTTTTGCATTTGCAAGTAGACGTAAGCAAGAACAGAGGCGAATGAGGGCCAGGAATAAACAAAAAGAAGCGCGCAGGAGACAGTATAGTCAATCTGTTGCGCAGATATCTGGTTCTAAATCTAGTGAACTTCAGCCTGAATCATTAGAGTCGGTAGACAGAAAAATTACAGAACGTCTGGGGCAGATAAGAGATCTTCAGGCATTTGCGATCGCAACAGATGTATTGGGTGAAAGCGGACATTTTAAGCAGAAGCAATTTAAAGAAAAAGTTTTAATTGATATGCTGATCATGTGGATGACTTACCGTGAAAAAAATCGGAATTTGATGGACAGCGGAGATAGCAATGATCGTTTTATGAGCAGAGATGAATTCTTTGCGAAAGTCAGAAGAGCTGTGGTTCAAATGAGAGCGCTCAACGCAAAACCTATTACGTGCCCGGAGGACATAGAAAAACTTGGTTTGAATATTCTGGAACTGCCGGAATTAAGTATGTGTGTTGATCTATTAGACGGCGATTCCATCCTGCGGTTGAATGTTGCTTTTAATGATTTAAAATTTGCAAAGCGGTTGTGTTTTTGCCCGCGTGAAGACTGGCGCGCATTCGATATTTTCTTTGCTTATGGGCCGGCAAAGGAAAGCCAGAGAGATGTGCGTATGCCCGATGGGACTAAGAAATCAGTGAAAGTGACAACAGTTACCGATTTTGAGGTAGTAAGCCCGTTCGCCGTTCCTATCGGAACGGCAGGAGACACGTACTGTTTTATCTTACTTCCAAATATAAGAAGAGTTATCAGCCAGAGGGCTGCTTTGTGCTTAACCGCAGATAAGGTAAATATTGTGCCGGAAGCTGATTTTTATGAATTCATTAGCTGTTATGGGGCAGGGGATTTACGTTCATATGTAAATAAGCAATTTCAGATACAAGATGAAGCACGAGAATTAATCGAGGCGCATGAGATCGGGCATATCTCGGCTTTCTCTTTTGGCGCTGTCGGCCAGGCTCGGGCGTGGGAGTTATTTGATAATTTATATGAATCGGGTGATGAAAGCAGTCACAAGGGAAAATTTTTACTCCTGCCGTCATTATTTGAATTATTGGCGAATTTAGCGCCGAATGGGATATACAGAAAAGCGCAAGAAATAGCTAAAGTCAATCCGGGCAAAGCGTATCGTATGCTGCAATATCAGAGGATTATTGCGTTAGGCTACTGTGGGAATGAAGCCGTAACTTTGTCTTATCATCATAAATGGGAATTGCCGATATTATATTCGATCCTAAATGAACCCATGAATCTCAAGAGCAATCTTGATAAATTACTGGATGACCAAGGTATATTTGAACGGGTCAATGAGATTCTTACGGTTATTGCGAATAAATTACAAGATGGAGAGTTAGACCCAGAAACATACATTGATGAAGCCGACAATGCAGTGGATATGCTAGTCGGCCGGTTCGCCGATTTAAATACAAAATACAACTATAGGTTTAATCATTTTAGGACCATGATGAATTTTGGGGATGGAGCAAAGAAATTTAATTTTCCTTTCTATGTAGATCTCGCAGGCGGTCTTCCGGGGCACTGGGATGAGATGCTTGTGACGGGCGCGGACAGAGTAATGCAAGACGGTGACGAGTTATTAGATATGGCCTGCGGTTATGGAATGGTCTCAACTGTTTTAGCACATCGCGCCAAAAGAGTGGTGGGTTGTGATATTTCGACAGAGAGATTAAAGGTGGCCGGGAAAAATATTGAATTAAACCGCCTTGCAAATGTTGAATTGCGGCAGGGCGATATTTTCGATCCGGTTAAAGGAGAGCAGTTTGATGTTATAACCTGTAGTCCTGCCTCGATGCCTACGCCGCCTGGACATCAGGAGAGGAGCGGGTATATAGCTCTTGCCCATGAAGGCGGACCCGACGGTCGAGGTTTTATAGATAAGTTAATACCGCAGGCAGCAGAATATCTAAAGCCCGGGGGAAGATTTGTGTTGGTGCATATGGATTTTTTGGGAATGGAAAAAACTTTTGAGATGCTGCGAAAAACCGGCCTTAATCCGGAAGTCTTGCTAGAGCGGGGAATAGAGGTTATGCCCGGGGGTGATGTCAGCGGACGTAGAAAATATATCGAAGACGCATTAGGATATAGATTTATCGAAAAGGACGAGAGAGTTTTTTATAAAACCACCGTAATTGTAGGGCGAAAGCCCCCGGTAGAATGTGCCATTAATGCCCTCACCGCCAAAACCTGCTTTGCCGCGGCGGAGATGTTCGGTAGAGAAGGAAGGTGGGCGTGGTCGTTTATCTGGTTTGCGGCGGCCGCGGTGATTACCATAGTCAACCTGCCGGTGTGGTCATTGTATCAATTGGGCGATTGGTTAGGTTTTAGAGGCGAGCGCGCTCCGCCCGCGCTTCTCGATATCCCGGTTGCCGCGGTAGAAAACGGTTCTTTGCGTATCATGCCTGGTTTAGCCATCCTTGGGTTTATTTTCATCCTATCAATAATCCATCCTATTTCCCCTATTATTCCATTGCTTAGTTTAGGGGTTATTATACTAACCTTAGATCACGAATATACCCATAAACGTTTTCCGTGGATTGAAGATGAAATGACGATATGCTTGATGCAGGCAGGAATACAGGCAGTTTTTGTAGAGGGCCGCAGCGGATTTGAATCAGATAACAGGCTTAATGGGCGTGTTTATGTTTCAAGCGGAAACGCTCTACCGTATAAAGCAAGCCGAGTATTACCCCGATTAGAAGAAACGCGAAGGTCAGCATTGCTGTTAAAGGAATGTCGTTCAAGTTCATTTTATTCACCTCGTTCATCTTCCGGCGCGGCAATAAATCCGGCAACGAACAGGCCCGCGCCGCCTAACAAGATAGATACCTTTGCAAAAACCGGAAGCTTAAGAAATATATCTGATGCGATTGCCGCGGCAAGGATCAATCCCGCGAAGTCGCCGAAACGCTTACTTAGATATTTACACCTTCCTTTGGTAAAAATCTTCATTAGTCGTATATATAACACGTTCACGATATTATGTCAAGCGGAAAAGAGAGTTTGGCTCCGGCAGAATGCCGGAGCCTGGGTCCCAATTGCCGCCATGGTTATAATCATCGCTTGCCATCTGCTCTGGCCGCACGCCGGCGGGAATGGCTGGAAGGCATTAGCAATGACAAAACTTATAATAAGCGAAAAGGATAGTTTAAATAATTTGCTTCAGAAGAAAGGCATTAAGGGGGAAGCTTTAGGTTTAATCATTGCCAGCAAGCGGCCGGAAGCTGAGGCTAACCGCCTGGTAGAGAACCTCTCTAAGAAAGGCATTAAGGGAGCAGCTTTAGGTTTAATCATTGCCAGCAAGCGGCCGGAAGCTGAGGCTACCGGTATCGTCCTAAAATTAGCCGAGTTGCGGCAGAGGTATGGAGATTTTAGAGTATCTGATGATTGGATTTTGAAGATACTGAAGAACCCTAATGAGATAAAAAAGGGGCTTGAAGAGATGGTAAAGGAAAAGGCAGGATTACCGGAAGGCAGACGCGCTCTAAGCCCCCGACAGATATTTTACTTAGATTTACGGCTCTGGCTCAGAAGATTTGAACTTGCGACAGTTAAAGAACTGGTAGAGGTATTTATAAGCGGACAGGAATGGATAGAGCTATCGGCTAGTATGGATAAGATGATCATGGAAGACCGGCAATTATTGGTCCACTTTGCCGAGGCTGTCCGGGAACAACCCATTGCCCGGTGGCGGGACGGCGAGAATGCCGCCGTAGGCAGATTATTATTATCATTAGACGAGACGATACGTCAAGAAACGCAGAGAATATTATTAGAAGCATCTTGTAGTTTAACAGCGGGATATAAAGACGTTGAATATGACGCGGCTATTGATTTGCTCTATTCGGCCGCGCGAAAATTTAACCCGTATTATTATCTTATGCGGGGGGAAGGACGGATCGCTTCATATTATACCTATGTCCGTGCTCTTTTGCAAAGACGGCTGGTAAGGATTAGGAGTTATATTCTTCAGATGACGCAAGAGGAGCGCCAAGCTTTCCGCGCCGCATACCTGTTGAAGCGGAAATTGATTAAAGCCGGAACTTATAATGGGCCGGAGCAGGTTGTAGAAAGGTTATCGGCTTCCTATCCCGAGGGCGTTTTGAGACGAGTATTAGGATTAACGCACGTTCATTCATTAGATGCGCAAAACGAAGGCGGATTCGGGATGTATTCTTGGTTGGATGAGAGCGCAGGCGCGGATACTCCCGAAGAGGATGCCCTCACCGCCAAAACCTGCTTTGCCGCGGCGGAGATGTTCGCTGTAGAATGTAGGGACAGCACAATGTGCTGTCCCTACAGGATAAACAGAGGATTATGGTCGTTGATCTGGCGGACAGCGGGGCTGATTATTATGCTCGCC
>JAUYEC010000022.1 GCA_030691585.1 Candidatus Omnitrophota bacterium | reverse complement strand
AGCCGCAGCCACCAGCTTGTTATTGTCTTTGAGCTGAACCAGCTGACGCGATACTTGCCTTCCCAGTATGTGGAAAGATTATTGTCAATAGTTTGGGCGGCAGCTTTAGAGGAATTGTAGTAGCTTGAAACAACCGCTGACGGAACCTTGATCTGCTCTCCCTCGAAAATTGGAGGCGGTGGAACTGTATTATTTACGGTAACGCTGGCTTGCGCCTGCTTAGTGTTCTTGCTGGCATCAAAAGCAACAACTTTTAGAGCATGGCTGCCGTTTACGACCGCGGCGCTGTTCCATGAATAGGCGTAAGGCAAGCCGTAAGAAGTTGCCTTTAAGGCATTATCCACATAGAACTCTACCTTGGATATACCTTTATTATCCGTGGCTGTAGCTTGGATACTGATGCTGCCCGAAACAGTAGAATTATTTGCCGGAGCAGTAATGGAAACCTGAGGAGGCGTAGTGTCTGCAGGGGGCCTAGGCCCCATACCCAGAGAGAAGAAGGCTGCTAAAAATAAAACAAGTGTTGTTTTAGGCGTTATCATCATAATTCTTTTATACCGCGGGTAGACAAAAAAAGAGCTGCAGCAAATTTATTCTTCATGCCAATAGACGATTTTTCTATCATTATCCCCCGGGGCATAAATCACGGTGATTTTTTTGACTATTGCGCGGCACTGCGCTTCTACGGTGAAACGGAAATAACGCGATGCCGGTACAAGGCTTTGTTTGAGAAAACCGTATATCGTTTTTTCTGCGTCGCTCTCGCCAAACATAAAGTCATCAATATCTTTCTGCTCCTTAAATGGATCTTTGCGCTGAATCTTAGGCACCAGAGAATCTGCCTCTGTTATAGCGATGCTGTGCTCCTGCGCCGTTGCCCGCGCTAATATCAACAAGGCGTCGTCGGAAACGGTATTAATATTCACCTGCGTGCCGAAAACCGTGACCAGGCTCTTAAGATCATCGTAATTTTGACGCGCCTGCCTGCGGGATTCATTTTTGTCATTGCCCTGCTCGGAATAAGCGCATTCCAGCGCCGCCAGCAGTTCTTCTTCCGTAGTAAAGGGCTTGTTTTTATATAAAGGCCTGTCCGCCTCTATGTCGGCGTCAGCCCAATCAACTACGGTTCGGGCGATCTCGACTGCCGGCGTTATATTCTTTTCCTCAAGCAGATGCTTTAATAATACTTTAACATCTATAATATTACCTGTTGCGCCGTTAAGCTTAAGACGGCTTTCTTCATCCTGAAAGCCCAAGACAAATTCTCCCGAAGAGTTAAAATTCCCGATCTTGAAGCCATCACCCGGCTCTGTGCCCCAGGCGCTGACAAAGACATCCTGCGGCTGGCGGTTACCCAGCGTTATACCGCAGGAGTTTTGAGCATCGTATGTTGAGGGCTCGTTTTCTAAAAGCCAAATCGCCTTTTTTACTCCGGCGCGGGCTACACAATCGGCCCTTAATTTATCTCTCTGGTAGGCGGCAATGCGTAAGTTTATCGCACAGCGCCTGCCCAGGCCCAAGGCAAGCACAGAAAGGATCATCAATATCCACAAAGTAATAATCAAGATCGAGCCTTTATTATTCAACAAAATATCATCTTTCTTTTCGTAGGGCGGATTTGTTACCCGCCCCTACCGGGAGTTATGTAGGCGAGGTTTAAACCTCGCCTACATTATACTGTAGGGACAGCATATTATGCTGTCCCTACTGGCTTAAAGGTAAACCAACGATCTTTGTGAATTCAATTGCTCCCTGTCCGCCGCTCTCTGCACCCAGCGATAATGTTATCTTCACCGCCAAAGGGAACATATTTTTCTGGGAATCGTCTTTGGGCCAGGCCGGCAGCCAATCGTATCCCTTATCCGCGCCCCTGGCGCAGGCATATTGAAAAGAAATCCCTTTTACCTGATATGTTGACTTCCGGCTCAGCGCGTCTGCCTCTTTCTTCATCGCCACTATCGCCTCTGTGCCCGCAAAAGCAGACCGTTCAAGGACTCCGTTATCCGCCGCGTATTTTATGCGGTAGAAATCCCTGATTTCCGCGCCCAATTCATAAGCATCCAGGACAGTGAAAAAAACCATATTTTTCTCCTGGCCCTGGAAACCGGTATCATCCAACGCATAGGCAAAAGTGTTCCTCAATTCCAACCCCATCCTGTTGAGGATATTCCTGGCTGACTGATACGGCGCAAAAACGCCTTCTATCTTACGATAGCTCATTACCCCGCTCTGGAACGCGGAATATATTCCGACGAGTATGATCGCGGAAATAGATGCCGCAAGCAAGAGCTCGATCAGGGTAAAAGCAGATCTCTTATCTGTCCTCATTTAATTTTAAGATACGTGGCAATATCAACTTTTGCTTCCCGGCCTGCGTGCTGGCGCCAGGATATAGCCAGATCCAACTCCGATAACAAGGCGTACGACGACGGAAAAAGCTCGTAACTCCATTTGAATTCCCTGTCCTGGATAACCTGCGCGCCTTCTTTATCCGGATAGGCCGCCCCTGTGGAAGGCGCCTGCTCGATTTCCCAGAGTTTGTTTTCCGCGGCCAAACATGCCAGGGTCATATCCTGGCTAAGCCGGGCGCCAAAAAGAACGGTGGTAAAAGCGCGCAGCACAAAAACCAGCGCCGTAGAGAAAACGGCCACGGTAATGATCACTTCCAGTAATGAAAACGCCCTATTGCATCTCAATGCTACCGCCTGTTCCCGAGAATTTAAGAGAAAATCCCTGTTTACCCTCGCCCTTAAAACTGACCTGCGCTTCATCCATACTGCCGTCGGGATAAAAATACACTTCTTTATTTTCCGTAATAATAGCAACACCCCGCGGAGCAACGCGCGCCACGGAGAACCTGCCGGTGAGCGGCTTTAAAACATTTCCTTCTTTGTAAGCGGCCGCAAACCCGCGGTGATCTATGTCAATGCTCAAGCAGTATATTTTTCTCTCGGCTACGGCGCTTGATTGCAGGTACATACCAAGATAATAAACGTCTTTTGCGAAATTTTCCAATTCATACCCGGCGGCAACAGAGCGCAGGCGCGGGGCAGCCACGCCCACCAGCACACCGACAAGAACAACCACCAGAAGTAATTCAATCAGGGTGAACCCGCAAAAAGGCCGGGGCTTAAGCCTAGCTGTCATTACAGATGTCATCCCCGTTGGCGGATTCATCAGGGCCTTTTGAGCAAAGTTTATAATTTTTCCCGTCGCTGTCCAACTTGTAATCGTAGGGCCTGCCCCAGGGATCAACCGGTTTTTTCTTCAGATACGGGCCCCTCCAGGTATCCGGGTTGCTCCCTTTCTGCATCAACTCATCAAAGCTGTGCGGATAATGCCCGATGTCCGTCTCAAAAAGATCAAGTGCCAAAGCAATGCTGGCATTGATATCCGCCTTGGCCGCGGCGATCCTGGCCTGTTCGGAGCGTCCGAAAAGCCGGGGCATAACCATTGCCGCCAAGACACCGATGATGATAACGACAAGCATCAGTTCGATAAGCGTAAAACCCCTTCTTCTCTTCATAAACCCCTCCATTTTCAGGGACGGTTCTTAACTCAATCGTAAACTGTCCCCTCTTGGGGGACAGTTTTGCTTTGGTTTGAGAACCGTCCCTACCTTGCGATCAAATTGATCTGGAATATCGGCAGCAGCATACATAAGACGATAAAACCGACGATCAAACCCATGATCAGGATGACCACCGGCTCCAACAGGCGCGTGGCAGTCTTGACCACACCGTCCACTTCTTTTTCGTAATCATCGGCCAGGCGCAAAAGAGATTTTTCCATGGCCCCTGTTTCTTCTCCTACGGCCACGATGTTGGTCACATAAGCGGGAAATAATTTTGACGCCTTTAAGCAGCGGGAAAAACTCGCCCCTTTGCTGATCTGGCCCCTGAACCCGAACGCTTCCTGCCGCAGGACCTCGTTTGTCAGAACCGAAGTGGAAATATCCAAGGCCTCCAATATCGGGATGCCGCTGGAGAGTAAAAGCGACAATGTGCGCATCAAGCGGCTGATCTGCGCCTTCAGGATGATCTTACCAAAAAATGCCGATTTAAGTTTGATGCCGTCAAAATAGGACTTTGCCTGCGGCCGGCGGTATAGCCTGCGCAGAGTAAATACGCCGGCGCTGATACCAAACAAGAGCAGCCACCAATACGCGCGCAAGAAACCGGAAACATTGATCAATATCTGCGTCGGAACAGGCAGGGCCTGCCCCATATCCGTAAACATGCCCGCAAGGCGCGGTATGACAAAGGCCAAAAGTACCACTACGGTCAATACGCTTACTGCCAGGACAAAAACAGGATAGGCCAGCGCCTGGCGCAAAGAAGAGCGGAAATCCTCTTCTTTCTCTAAAAAATCGGCCAGCCGTTTAAGGACCTGCTCCAGGTTGCCTGCCACCTCTCCTGAGCGGACCATGGCGGAGTAAAGCCCGGAAAACAAGCCGGGATAGGCGCGGATACATTCCGATAAAGGCAGGCCGTCTTTGATCCTGCCGGCCACACCGTCTACGGCAATTCTTAAATATTTATTCGGCGCCTGGTGCCCGGCAATGGAAAGCGCCTCCAACATATTTACACCCGAGCCCATAAGGCTGGATAACTGCCGGGTAAATACGGCCATGTCTTTGACAGGCACCTTTGGCAGATTTAAAATATTCTGCTTTTCAAAAAGCGCTTCCTGCGGCTGGACGGAAACGGGAAAATAGCCCATTTTATTCAGCTTGTTTATCGCCTCTTGGAGCGATTCCGCTTCAATATCCCCGCGAACCGTCTTATAAGGTTGGGATTTTGCGCTATAGATATATCTGGACATTAATCTTCAGGCAGCTCTTCCTGCTGGGTGACCCGGATAACCTCTGTATAAGTTGTCAGGCCCTCCAGTACTTTCTTAAGGCCGCTTGAGCGCAAAGTACGCATGCCCTGCGCTACCGCCTTTTGTTTTATTTGCTGGCTGGAGGCGCGTGCCAGGATCAACTCCCTTATCTGGTGGTTGACGACGAGCACCTCATGAATGGCTGTCCGTCCGCGAAAACCGGTGAACCGGCATTCCTGGCAACCCTTGCCTTCGTAAATTACAATATTATCGGCGGCCGTACCGGTGTCTTTAGCGATCTGTGTGATTGCCTCCCGGCTGTTCTGAACCTGCATCTTACATTTAGGGCAAATGCGCCGCACCAGGCGCTGGGCAACAAGGCATTCCAGCGACGAGGAAACCAGGAACGGCTCAATACCCATATCCAGGAGCCGGGTAACTGCCCCGGCAGCGTCGTTGGTGTGCAGAGTAGAAAAAACCAGGTGGCCGGTAAGGGAGGCGCGGATGGCGATCTCAGCGGTCTCATAATCCCTGACCTCGCCAACCATCATCACGTCCGGATCATGCCGGAGCATATGGCGCAGGCCGGTGGCAAAAGTAAAACCGATCTTCGGGTTGACCTGTATCTGGTTAACCCCTCTTAACTGGTATTCTATCGGGTCCTCAATGGTGATGATCTTTACGGCAGATGAATTTATCCGCGCCAGGGCCGCGTATAATGTCGTGGACTTTCCCGACCCGGTAGGGCCGGTGACAAAAATCACCCCGTGCGGTTTTTTGATCATGCTTTCAACTATGCGCAGGTCCTCAGGGAGGAAACCGAGATTATTCAATTCAAGGAAAAACTGCGGGCTCAAGAGCCGGATATGCACCGCCTCTCCGAAAGCCGTGGGGATAGTGGATACGCGCAGGTCAAGCTCGCTTTCGCCGATCTTGATCTTTATCCTTCCGTCCTGGGGCAGGCGGTGCTCGGCGATGTTGAGCTCGGACATGATCTTGACGCGGGAGACGATCGCCTGGTGAAAATATTTAATCGTATCGGGGATATTGATGTCGTAGAGTATGCCGTCAATGCGGTAGCGCGTGCGCAATTCGTTTTGAAAAGGCTCAAGGTGGATATCCGTGGCCCGCTCCTTGACCGCCTCCGACAAGACCTGGTTGACGAATTTGATGATAGAGGCGTCTTCGGCCATGGCTTCGATATCTTCAACATTGCCGCCTTCAATTTTTAATTCTTCAGGGCTCGATTGCTGGGCAATGATGCGCTCCAGCGTCTCGGCGCCCACGCCGTAATATTTGCGTATGGCTTCTTCTATTTCTCTTTCCCCGGCTAAAACGCCCTTGACGTCAACATCCAAGAGCAGCCTGAGGTCATCTAAAGTCCGGATGTCCAGAGGGTCAGCCATAGCTACAACCAGGATATTATTTTTGAATTCCAGCGGGATGATCTTGTAATGACTGGCGAACTTGGCGGGAACTTTCTGGATGACTAACGGCTCGATATTGGCAGATTTGAGCTTTATATAAGGAATATGCAACTGGCGGCTGAGCACGCCGAATATTTTATCAACGGCCGCAAAGCCTAGCTTTACCAGAACCGTGCAAATGAGGCCGCCGGCTCTTTTCTGCTCCGAAAGGCCCGCTTCCAGCTGCTCGGAAGTCACCAGGCCTTCTTCAACCAGGAGGCTGCCGATTAGAATATCGTCTTTAGTGGGCATAGTAGTTATCTTTGGGCCGCCAATGTAGAGGCGTCAACGGCCGTAAAGAGAAGTATAACATATAACCCACGATTTTTCAAGGTGTTTGACGCCTGGTGAATAACCAATCGGCTATTGGGGGATTTTGTAGCAGAGGTTTAAACCTCCGCTACAAAATGAGGTTAGATGTTCTCCAAAAGGCCGGAGATAAAGCTGCTTTCGGCGCGCAGCATATTCAGGTTGTGCTTGAGGATATGGCTCAGGGATACCGGCTGCATATCCAGGCGCCGGCTGATCATTTCTTCCAGTTCGCCGGAGAGTTTATTCAGGATCAAGAGGCGTGCGCGCAGGCGGCGCCGGGCAATGACCGGCGGCATAAAAGGCAGGAAATAGAGGCTAAGGTCCAGGCTGAACTGCGGCCGCCTGAAATCAAGTATGCTATGGGCTAAGAGCTCGTCAAAACGCGCCTTACCAATAGGGGTCAGGCAATAGACTATACGCGCCGGCCGGCGGCCGGTTTTAGAAACCCGCTTGACCACCAGACCTTTTTTTTCCAACAATCTCAGAGGATAATATATTGACTTTAACTCAACTCCGGCAAACAATGACAATATCTGCCTGATCTTGGTCTTTATTTCGTAACCGTGCTTGGGGCTCTCGCGCAACAGGCCCAGTAAAAGCAGCTCGCTCTCGATCATACTTTAGATCATTTAGATACGCCCATGCTTCTGAATTTTTGATACCTCTGCGCCAGCAGGTCTTCTTCGTTCAAGGCCAATAATTCTTTGAGGTTTTTATTGATCGCTTCCCTGATGCCGGCCGCGGCACGCTCCGGGTCGCGATGCGCTCCACCCAAAGGTTCCGGGACGATACCGTCTATAATACCGCGGCTTAAGAGGTCCTGCGCGGTCAATTTCAAGGCCTCTGCCGCCTCAGGCGCCTTGGCGCCATTCTTCCAAAGTATGGCGGCGCATCCTTCAGGCGAGATGACCGAATAATAAGCGTTTTCCATAACCAGGACGCGGTCCGCCACGCCAACGCCTAATGCACCACCCGATCCGCCTTCGCCGATAACGATGGAAACTATCGGAGTGGTAATGCGGGCCATTTCTCTGAGGTTAAGCGCTATGGCCTGCGATTGGCCGCGCTCTTCAGCGCCTATACCGGGATACGCCCCGGGTGTATCTATAAATATCACCACCGGCCTGCCAAACTCTTCAGCCATCTGCATCATTCTAAGCGCCTTGCGATAGCCTTCCGGATGCGCGCAGCCGAAATTACGCTTGAGGTTTTCCTTGGTGTCCCTGCCTTTCTGGTGCCCGATAATGGCGATTTTTTGCCCGTCAATTTTCGCATACCCCGTGATCATGGCTTTATCGTCGCCAAATAGACGGTCGCCGTGAATCTCGAGGAAATCGGTCATCAACATATTGATGTAATCCAGCGTGTACGGCCTCTGCGGATGGCGGGCAAGCTGCACCCTCTGCCAGGCAGTAAGGTTGCCGTAGGTCTCTTTTTTAAGATATTCAAGCTTGTCCTCCAGGCGCTTGACCTCGGAAGTCAAATCTATCTTTTTTTCGGAGACGAATTTCCTGAGCTCCTGGATCTTTTTTTCTAATTCCGCTATGGGTTTTTCAAAATCAAGTCCGGCCATTTTCGTCGTTCGTTTACCCCGAGCGAAGTCGAGGGGTCGTTATTCAACAATGGTAACTTCCGTGCCTGTGGGGACGATGCTGTATAATTCTTCTACTTCGGGGTTAGCCATGCGCACGCAGCCCTGGGTTACCTGCTGCCCGAGGGTCTGGGGTTCGGTGGTTCCGTGGACGCCGTAACCGGCGAGGTTAAAACCCAGCCAGCGCGTACCAAGGACGTTTTCCGGGCTCGAGGCAGGCACAACTGCCCCTGCCTTGAACCAGGTAGGATTCATCAGTTTATTAGTGATCTTAAAAGTTCCGGCCGGGGTAGAATTATTTTTCCCCGTGGAGACAACGTATGTCTTGATGATTTCATCGTCGGATTTAAGGATCAGGGCGTTCTGGGATTTATCTACAAAGATGTTAAAGGGCGCGTTCCAGACTTTGATCTTCCTGCCGGGCATTATTCTGTCGCTGTCAAGATTGTTGCTTTTCATGAGAAAATCCACCGTGGTATTAAAAAGCACCGCGATCTTAGCCAGGCTGTCGCCGGGTTTTATCTCATAGAGAACGCTTTTGGGTGTAACAACCGGCGAAAACAATAACTTTATGTTTAAGTCCTCCTCTTTCTTCTGCCAGTTCATCACCTCGGAGGAATTAAAATAATCGGATACCAATTTCTGATAAACCGCCTTGGCGCCCAGAAGTTCTCCCTTTACCTCCAGATCTTTGGCCTGGTCAACCAAAACAGCGATTTCTCTGTCCGGGGCGGATTCGGCGGGGATTGAGGGGCTCTTTCTGCCGGTAACAAATAAAATAACAATAAGTAACGCGAGCCCTGCGGCGGCGGCGATTATAACAGCTATTTTTTTATTCACGAAGTCCTCCAGATTGATAGAATTATTGACCGAGTATAGCGATAAGTATGCCAAGAAACAAACCGGCAATGACTTCAACCGGCGTATGCCCGAGCAGCTCGCGCAACCGGTCATCTTTGATCCGGCCCTGCCAGTAAATATCTTCGGTGATCCTGTTTAAAATACGCGCCTGCCGGCCGGCGGCGCGCCGCACGCCCTGCGCGTCAAACATCACCACCAGCGCGAAAGATGCGGCCAGCGCGAAATACGCGCTGTCAAAACCTTGATTTAAGCCGATAGCCGTAGCAAGGCAAGATGCACCGGCAGCATGGCTTGAAGGCATACCGCCCGTGCCCACAAACCAGCGAAAATCAAATCTCTTCTGCCGGATCACCCCCAGGGTCACTTTTACGGTCTGGGCGATCAACCAGGCGGACACAGTAGTCATAAAAATCTTATTCCGGATTACCTCCGTAAGTATTTCTACCATAATTTACCTTTTTTTAGCTGCCTTCCTGCATAGCCTTATAGTTTCGCTCCGGAAACTCCAAACCTGAACGCAGACGCTTCATACTTTCGCGGCCTTTAAACCACGCCCTTTAAGGACACGCCTGCCCGCCGACAGGCAGTGATGAGTGGCCGCTCAAGTATCCGGCTTTTAGGGCTTCAGCAACTCCAAACTTAAGCCTAGACGCTTCATTATATCTTTTGCGACCCAAAAAGCAAGATTTTTTCTTTGTTAGATTCAGGCGCCTGCCGCGTCTATTAAGGTAGAGAGCGCATTTACAAGGTAGGGACAGAATAGTATTCTGTGCCTACGGAAGATTATCGCAGGGGACGGTTTGAAACCGTCCCCTACAGCGAAAAAAGGAGGATAAAGTTATGTTAGCAAAAGTATTCAGTTTCGGCCTTTTTGGAATAGAACCATATCCTATTGCAATTGAGGTAGATGTATCATGGGGCCTGCCGGCGGTGACACTAGTTGGTATGGCCGATACTGCTATCCGGGAAAGCAAAGAACGGGTCAAATCCGCGATCAAAAACTCCGGCTTTGACTGGCCACATGAGCGCATCACCGTAAACCTGGCACCTTCTGACATCAAAAAAGAAGGTTCCTGCTTTGACCTGGCCATTGCCCTGGGAGTCCTGGCTGCCACCGAACAATTGGACGCGGAAAAATTAAAAGAATATTTTATTTTAGGAGAGCTATCGCTTGACGGCTCTTTACGGCCCGTCCAGGGTATCCTGCCTATAAGCGCGGCGGTAGCCAAGAATAAAATAAGAAATCTGATCGTGCCCGCGGATAATGCCGCGGAAGCGGCAGTGGCCGGCGGTTCAAGCGCATTCGGCGTGAAGACTCTGAAACAAACAGTAGAATTTATTCATAGCCCGGATATGCTTATGCCTTACAAGGTGGATCTGCGGGAATTATTCCAGGAGAATTCAAATTATCAGTTCGATTTTTCCGAAGTCAAGGGCCAGCACGCGGCAAAAAGGGCGGTGGAAGTGGCTGTTGCCGGCAACCACAACATTCTTTTGATCGGCCCGCCCGGCAGCGGAAAGACAATGCTCGCTAAAAGGATCCCTACGATCATGCCGGAGTTAAGTCTAGAGGAAGCGCTGGAAGTAACTAAGATTCATTCCGTGGCCGGTGTCTTATCAAAACGCGAGGGCCTTCTTAGCCGGCGGCCTTTCCGCAGCCCGCACCATTGCATTTCAAATGTGGCACTCGTCGGAGGAGGCTCCACCCCTAAACCCGGAGAGATCAGCCTGGCGCACCAGGGCGTTTTGTTTCTGGATGAATTGCCCGAATTCCGCAGGGATTGCCTGGAAGCCCTGCGCCAGCCCCTGGAAGACGGGACCATTCATATAAGCCGCGCGGCAAGATCCTTGACCTTCCCCGCCTCTTTTGTGCTGACCGCGGCAATGAATCCCTGCCCCTGCGGATCTCTCGGTAATATTAAATCTGCCTGTCGCTGCAACACAACCGCGGTGTATAAATACCGCTCAAAGATCTCCGGCCCTTTGTTAGACAGGATAGATATCCATATTGAGGTCCCGCCTGCCAGGTATCAGGAATTAAGCGCGGACCTGCCCGCAGAGAGTTCAGCACAAATAAAAGAAAGGGTGGAAAAGGCGCGTTCAGTGCAAAGAATAAGATTCAGCGGCGAATCCATTATCTCCAACGCCCGGATGAGCCATAAACAGGTGCGGAAATTTTGCGCCCTGGGCAAAGAAGAGAATGAATTACTTAAGATGGCTATGAGTGAGCTGAATTTTTCTGCCCGCGCCTACGACAAAATATTAAAGGTATCAAGGACGATCGCTGACTTGGCAGGAAGCGAAGACATCAACGCTGAACATCTTTCCGAAGCGATACAATACAGAAGCCTAGACAGGGAGTTCTTTATTTAAATGCAAAGGTGACTGTCACGCTTTTTGTGACTGTCACCTTTGCGACAAGAACACAAACCGGAGGACACATAATGCACAAAATAAATCGATTAAATCCCGATGCTGGATATCAAAGCGATGAATATTACAAACAGTTATACGGCAAGTCTGCTATCATCACGCGGCTAGGAAACATAACCATCGTCCATTTGGATCGCCCCAATAAAAATAAAATCCAGCAACGCAAAGAAGAGATAATACACGAGGAGCTTAACGGTGAAGCCTTTTTTGACGACTGCCCGCTTTGCCAAGCGATGAAAAAACATCCCTATGATGTCGTTTATTACGCACAAGATTAACACAAAGGTCACAAAGGTGACTGTCATCGTTCATGGAAAGTAGACGCCTGTCAAAAGGTGACTGTCACGCTTTTTGTGACTGTCACCTTTCATGGAAAGGAAACAATCTATGTCAAGGATTGCCCGCTTTATAGAACCTAACGGTTTCTACCATATTATCTCCCGCGCTTTAAACGAAACATGGATATTCCGGGATAACGCCGATTTTGATCATTTTATGCAACTTACGCATACTGCTAAAGAAAAATTCCCGATCTATCTTTTTCACTATGTCTTGATGAACACTCACTTTCATATGGTATTGCAGACAAACAATCATACGATTCTTTCAAAGCACATCGCTTATCTCAAATGGCATTATACAATGTGGGTGCGTAAGAAATATGCCTGGAGAGGCCCTTTATGGCGGGAACGATATAAGAGCTTACCTATCGAAAATGAAGATTACCTCTATGCCTGCGGAATGTACATCGAATATAACCCTGTTCGAGCCGGAATCTGCGCTGATCCTGCTGATTATCCCTACAGCAGTTATCGAAAATATCACTTAGGGATCACCGATACCCTAATTGATAATTATGAAATTAGCGTAAATTCGAAGCATTCATTACGGTTAGATTATAGCTTGGATATCACAAAAAATATTTTTAGTCTTTCTCCTGCCATCGGTTCTAACTTATTCATTAAAAAATGCCTGTCCCAAAAGTGACTGTCACTTTTCATCCGCCGGATAAAACCACGGATAATTCAGAGCTCTTGGGGGAAACTACAAGCAGGCGTTTCTTATATTTTAAAAGTATCCGGCAATTCCGCCTGACGGCTGGATTTAATCGGGCGAAATCGTCTGCGCTTATAAAGCATAAACGGGGACTATTTGCCGCGGCACCTAATTGATCTTCTAATGCAGGCAGGTCCTTGACAGTGGGTATCTTTATCAGAGACCGGACATACCAGAGCGCTGCCGCGCTGTCGTAATTATAGGCGATAAATTCGCATCCGGGATTATATTTCAAGGTCTCTTCTATTGCCGGGGCCATGACCACGAGCTCCTCATCACGGTGGCTGCGTATGTTGATCGGCAAACAAAGCATCACCGTGGCATAAATGACCAGCAGATATTTTAAAACTACGGCGATTTTCGGCTTTATTGCTACACTCGTCAACTTCTCGATTGTAAGTCCGACCAATAGTGCCGCCGCCGGATATATTGGCATGATGAAATAATGCAGTTTCTGCCTGCCGAAAGAAAAAGCAACGGGAAAGATCAATACCCAGATGATCAAGAGATAAAATTCATACTGCTTATCCTTGAACGCGCGCCGGAATGCCAGGTAGCCGCCGTAAAGGGCAAAAGGCAAGAGATAAAAATACTTCCTGGATATCGTTGTGATGTAGTAATACCAGGGATTCTTAAAGGCGGGCGACTTATATAAATGCATAAAATTACACCTGAACCAGGTATTAAACAGGGTGTTCTGGTCGAGCATGACCCAGGCGGCCAGCGGCAGAAAAGCAACTGCCAGGCCTGCCAGGAACCAGGGGTGGATCAATTCCTTCCACTGCCCGCGCAAAACAAGATACATCGAGACAATAACCAGGGGTGCCAGGCCGGAAACATCTTTAGTAAAGATCGCCAGGCAGGTAAACAAACCAAAAAGAAGATAATACGCGCGGGAACGCCTTTGCGCCAGGATAAAACACAATATGGCCGCGGTGATAAACAGGCTCACCGGGATATCCATACGCGCCAGGCGCGCCAGGCGTATTACATGGTTGGTGATCAGGTAGGCGGCTCCGGCGAAAAAACCCACCCATTGATTGGCCAGCAGCTTGCCTAGATAATAAATGACTGCGACAAGCGCCACTGCCGAAAGCGACGAGAATAAAACCGCGCTAAAAACCGATATGCCGAGAAGCTTGAAAAGCAGCGCGGTGACCCAGATATAAAGCGGGAAATGGTAATAAAAAATACTGTTGATGGTGGGGTCGTAAATTTTTAACCACTGGTTGGTACGCAGGACGTCTTAGGCCACGTCGGAGTACATGCAGGAATCTACATCCATGCCGCCGGGAAGCCAGGAATAGGAAAAAACCAGGAGCAGGGCAAACCATATCAGTAAAAACAGCAGTTGGTTATTTTTTACCCAATTCCAGAGAGCCTTCATTTTAATTCTGCCTCATCAAAGCCAGCGCCTCGGAACGCGTCTTCTCGTTTTCTTTGAATATACCCCGGACCGCCGAAGTCACGGTCATTGTGCCGGGCTTTCTTACCCCGCGCATAGACATGCAAAGATGCTCCGCCTCAATAACCACCATTACTCCCAAGGGCCGCAGTTTTGACATGACGATTTCGGCGATCTGCGTCGTCAGCCTTTCCTGGACCTGGGGCCGGCGCGATAAAATATCCACCACTCGTGCCAGTTTACTTAACCCGGTCACCCGGCCGTTCTTGGGGATATAAGCAATGTTGGCGCGGCCGATAAAAGGCAAAAGATGGTGTTCGCACACACTATATAAAGGAATACCTTTTAAAAGAATGATCTCGTGGTGCTTCTGGTCTAAAATAACTTCCAGCTCTGCTTCGGGGTCGTCTTTAATGCCAGAGAATATTTCTTCGTACATCTGGGCAACCCTCCGGGGGGTCTCCACCAGGTCTTTTCTCTTGGGATTCTCTCCTATCGCCTCCAGGATGTCATGAACAGCTTTCTCAATTTTCTTTGTATCCACTTTTTCCTCCTTGCCCACAAGGGCACACCGGCCAATCCGATATGGCCGGGTGCCCTTATTTCCCGATACAAAAACTGCTGAATATTTTATCCAATAGATCCTGCGAAAAAACCGCCCCGACTATGCCGTCTAAGGGTTTAAGCGCGTCTCTTAGGTCTTGTGCCACAAACTCCGCGGATAACCTATTATCCAACGAAGCAATTGCCTCGGCAACCAGTTTTTGCGCAGCATCCAGCGCCTGAATATGACGGATATTGCCGGTAACCGCCGCGGAAGGCACGCAGACTTTGCCGGAACAGACCAAGGAAACAATGGCATCTTCCAACAGGCCGATTTGTTTTAATTTTTTTGCCGAGATACCGATGGCCCCGGGAAATTTTTTCAGGATCTGGTCCTTTTCTATTCTCGGCCTTAGGTCTATTTTGTTCATCACCACCAACACCTTCTTTTTTCTTAATCTCTGCATCAGCATTTTATCCTGGCGGCTTAGCCGCTTACTGGAATCAAAGACCAGGATCACCAGGTCCGCCGTATCGATGTATTTTTTGGCACGCGCCACTGCCTTTTTTTCTACCAGGTCACGCGGCTCAATAAGGCCCGCGGTATCCACGATCTTGACCGGAATGCCCCGGATGTCGATTACTTCCTCGATGGTATCACGGGTGGTCCCTGCAACCGGAGTGACAATGGAACGCTCCTGTTTCAAGAGCGCGTTCAAAAGCGAAGATTTGCCCACGTTAGGCAGGCCGCAGATCACTGCCTGTATGCCCTCGCGCAATATCCTGCCCCGGCCGGCCGAGTCCAAAAGGCTGATCAATTCTTTATTTATTTGCCCGAGACTTTCCTGAAGAGCACCGGCCTGCGGCAAAGCAGTATCCTCCTCGGGAAAATCAATATTCGCCTCCAATAGGACAAGGGCATCTAACAACCCGTTTCTTATTTTATTTATCCTGCGGGACAGCCCGCCTTCAAGCTGTGCGGCGGCAATATTCAGGGCGGAATCGGTTTTAGCACAGATAATGTCCGCGACCGCTTCTGCCTGGGCCAGGTCTATCCTGCCGTTTAAGAAGGCGCGCATAGTGAATTCTCCGGGCCGGGAAAGGCGGCAACCGTTTTCCAAGGCCAGATCCAGCACGCGGCGCATTGCAACTAAGCCGCCGTGACAGTTGATTTCCACCACGTCTTCCCTTGTGTATGAACGGGGCGCGCGCATTATAGTCAGCAGGACTTCGTCTATGATTCCGTCTTTCGTCGTTCGTCTTTCGTTTACCCCGAGCGAAGTCGAGGGGTCTTTCGTTGTATCGTTAACGGACGACGGATCAACGATCCAACCGTAATGCAGCGTATAAGTCTTGTATTGCGATGGCCTACGTTTGTCTTTCGCGGAAAATATCTTATCCGCGACATTCAACGCATCAGGGCCGCTAAGGCGCACGATGCCG
>JAUYEC010000004.1 GCA_030691585.1 Candidatus Omnitrophota bacterium | reverse complement strand
AGAGAACAGGCCTATCGCGGTAGCAGACGTTACTAAGGAAAAAGAATATAAATATAAGGATATCGCCAGGAAAGAAGGCCTGTGTTCTTTGTTGTGCGTGCCTTTGTCGGTAAAAGGTAAGGTCATTGGTGTGATCAATTGTTACACTTCTAAGCCGCATGATTTTAGCGATGATGAGATCGAGCTCTTGACCACCATTGCCAACCAGGCGGCCATCGCCATTGAAAACACGGAGTTGATCGTAAAAAGCAAGGTTATCCAGGAAGAATTAGAGGTGCGCAAACGCGTAGAGCGCGCTAAAGGCATGTTAATGCGCCAGGAAGGCCTAAGCGAGGAAGAAGCGTATTTAAAAATACGCAAATACAGCATGGATAACCGTAAGACCATGCGCGAAGTAGCCGAAGCGATCATCCTGGCGGCGGATATGAAACAGGTAACAGGTAATAATTAGGGCAATGCTCATCAGGCAAAGAAAGCCTCAATCCGGGTGGATTGGACAAAAAAATGAGCAAGGAAATATAGGAGGGAATGTAGATGAATCTTGGAAGGCCAAACGCAAATGACGCGCTAGGGACGTTTAACCGTTCCAAAAATGTGGTTCCCGGTTCCGGTATCTGTTCTCGCTGTATAGACGGTTGTAAAGGTAATTGCGACATTTTTAAATCTACTTTTCGCGGCAGGGAAGTGATCTATCCCGGGCCGTTCGGAGATATTACCGCCGGAGCGGATAAAGATTATCCTCTGGATTATTCGCACCTGAATATTCAAGGTTATGCCTTGGGTGCCAAGGGCCTGCCTGAAGACGCTGAAGGCAATCCCGATAATACCAAATTCCCCGATGTAAATACCGAGATGGAATACGGCTGGGATAGTAAAGTGAAAATGCGCCTGCCGATTTTTACCGGCGCCTTGGGTTCCACTGAGATCGCCCGCAAGAATTGGGAGCATTTCGCGGTGGGTGCGGCGATTTCCGGAGTGACGTTGGTTTGCGGTGAAAATGTTTGCGGTATTGATCCTGGATTGGAGCTGGACGCTAAAGGTAAGATCAAGAATTCACCGGAAATGGACCGGCGCATCACTACATACAAGCGTTTCCAGGAAGGTTACGGCGAGATTTTAGTGCAGATGAACGTGGAGGACACGCGTTTGGGTGTAGCCGAATACGTCCGGCGTAAGCATAATTTGCAAACTATCGAGTTGAAGTGGGGCCAGGGTGCTAAGTGCATTGGTGGAGAAATAAAAGTAAAGACGCTGGAGCGGGCCCTGGAATTACAGAAACGCGGATATATCGTCACACCTGATCCTTCTTCGGAGGCAACTCAAAAGGCTTTTAAAGATGGGGCGATCAAAGAGTTTGAACGCCACTCGCGCCTGGGTTTTGTTTCTGAGGAATCGTTCTTAGCCGAGATCAAGCGTTTAAGGGACCTGGGTTTTAAACGCATCACCCTAAAGACCGGCGCTTACTCAATGCGCGAATTGGCTATGGCGATCAAATATTCATCTTTGGCCAAGATTGATCTTTTGACCATCGACGGGGCTCCGGGCGGCACCGGAATGAGCCCGTGGCGGATGATGCAGGAATGGGGAATTCCCACTTTTTACCTGGAAGCCCTGACCCATGAATTTTGTCAGAAGTTGGCCAAGAAGGGGATGCGCTTGCCGGATATCGCTATTGCCGGTGGATTCTCTTCTGAAGACCACATCTTTAAGGCTATCGCTATGGGTGCTCCTTATGTTAAAGCCGTCTGCATGGGCCGGGCATTGATGATCCCCGGTATGGTCGGAAAAAATATCGCGCAGTGGTTAAAAGACAATGAGCTGCCGGTGACGGTTTCGGCCTACGGTAAGACTGAAAAAGAGATCTTTGTTTATTACGAGGAGCTCCTGGAAAAATACGGTAAAGAGATCAAGGATATTCCGCTGGGCGCTATCGGCATATACTCATTCGCCCAGAAGATCAAGGCCGGGTTGCAGCAGTTGATGGCAGGCAGCAGGAATTTCCGTGTAAGCTCCATCTCGCGCAGGGACCTGATGAGCCTGACTGAAGAAGCGGCGCAGGTTTCCGGGATACCCTATGTGATGGACGCGTTTCGCCAGGAAGCTGAGGAGATCTTAAACGGCAAAATTCCGTCCAATGGAGCCGCCAGGGGCAGGGCGAAAGTTGCGGCAGGGAGGTAAAAATGAGCCATAAAGGATTGTGTTTGAGTTGTGTCCATGACCGGACCTGTACATTTGTCCGTCCGGCAGCTGTCCTGCAATGCGAAGAATTCGACAGCGGAATACCGGTTAAGAACGGCCGGGGCACCTGTTGCGCTCAGAATGCAAAACGCGCCGCTTTGGCGCCGGAAGAAGTGTTCGCGGAGTAGGATCAAGTTTAGAGTAACAAGACAGAGCTGTCTGTAATCAGTTATTTGCGTGTAATTTAAGGTAAGGACTAAGGCGTCCTTTCACTAATGATGGTTATTTAGGAAAGGACGCCTTATTTTTTGTAGCTGTTTCCCGCGTAGGGGCGGGTTTAAAACCCGCCCCTACAATCGAGAGGAGAAGAAAGTGATTAATTCAGGTGATACAGCGTGGGTTTTGATATCGACGGCTCTGGTAATGCTGATGACGCCGGCACTGGCGTTTTTCTACGGCGGCATGGTCAGGAAAAAGAACATGCTAAGTGTCTTGATGCAGTGTTTTATTATTCTTTGCGTTTTAAGTATCCAATGGGTGCTTTTTGGATATAGTTTATCTTTTGCTCCGAGCAAGGGTTTCTGGGGCGGTTTTGCCTGGGTGGGGCTGCAAGGCGTGGCCTTAGAGCCTTACGCGGGTTACGCGGGTAACATACCGCACCAGTTATTTATGATCTATCAGGCGATGTTCGCGGTGATCACCCCGGCATTGATCATCGGCGCATTTGCCGAGAGGATGAAGTTTTCCGCGTTCCTGCTCTTTACATTATTATGGGCGACGTTTGTTTATGATCCGGTTTGTCATTGGGTCTGGGGGATAGGCGGTTGGTTGCGCAATTTCGGAGCGCTGGATTTTGCCGGGGGCACGGTAGTGCACATCAATGCCGGTATCGCGGCAATAGTAACCGCGTTGGTCATCGGCAAAAGAAAAAATATCGATAATGGAATGCCCGCCCCGCACAATATGCCTTTTGTGGTTATTGGTACGGCCCTGCTGTGGTTTGGCTGGTTCGGTTTTAACGCCGGCAGCGCGTTGGCCGCCAATGGTCTTGCGGTCAACGCCTTTGTGGTGACTAACACCGCGGCGGCCGCGGCAGGCTTGAGCTGGGCATGCATAGAATGGCTGCGTAACGGCAAGCCGACCATATTCGGTGTTTGCAGCGGCGCGGTAGCCGGCCTGGTCGCTATTACTCCGGCAGCCGGGTTTGTCAGTGTTATACCCGCAATGATCATCGGTCTGTTAGTGAGTGTTTTCTGTTTTTTTGCCGTTAGCGTGATCAAGCCTAAGCTTGGTTATGACGATTCACTGGATGCTTTTGGCGTGCACTGTGTGGGAGGTATCTGGGGAGCCCTGGCCACCGGGTTGTTTGCCTCGAAAGCGGTCAACGCCGCCGGAGCCAATGGCCTGTTCTTCGGCAATCCCAAACAGTTATTGATACAAGCGTTGGCAGTTCTGGTTATTGCAGCTTACACCTTCGTGGTTACTTTTGTGATCTATAAACTGGTGGACCTGGTTATCGGAGTGCGGGTGGACGAAAGCGATGAGCTTATCGGCCTTGATTTGACTCAACACAGGGAACAGGCATATACGGTATTGGAATAATAAAATTGTCATTCGTTTATCGTCGTCCGTATACCGTATTCCGTTAAAAATATTTCAACGAAAGACGAACGACGGAAGACGGACGACAAAATAGACAGGAGGCAACATGAAACTGATAATTGCCATTATTCAGCCTCATAAACTTGAAGAGGTGAAAAAAGAGTTATACGAAGCGGAAGTGAATTTGATCACGGCCAGCGAAGTCCTGGGCCATGGCAGGCAGAAAGGAGTGACGGAGGTTTACCGCGGTCACAAGGAGACCGGTAACTTGTTGAGGAAAATAC
>JAUYEC010000204.1 GCA_030691585.1 Candidatus Omnitrophota bacterium | reverse complement strand
ATAGTGATAAGCTCCTCACCGGCGAATCCGGTCGCGCCAACAATGCCAACTCTGATCATTTGGTCTCCCTTAAATAATTTTTACTAATCTGTTTCTGTAGGGACAGCATATTATGCTGTCCCTACTAAATTGCTAATAGATTATCACAAATTCCGCGACGACACAAGAATTTTTATCGTCGGGCTACGCTCAAAAAAAATCCCGCTTCACCAGCGGGACTTTTTTTAATTCTATAAATCTAATAGTTCCTTAGTTCACTTTACCTCTTTGTCCACTGGAAGCGTTTGCGCGCGCCCTTTTGGCCGTACTTCTTGCGTTCCTTCGCGCGCGGATCGCGGGTTAAGAAACCCTGCTTACGCAAGGCATCCTTAAGTGCTGGCTCCGCCAGCAATAAGAGACGCGAAATCCCCAGCCGCAACGCGCCTGCCTGTCCGGTCAGCCCGCCGCCGCTAATGTTAGCGGAAATGTCATATTTATTCACGCAGCTTACGGCAACCAAGGGCTGTTTGATGATGATCCTGTCGGTCTCCCTGAGAAAATATTTCTCATAGGGTTTTCTGTTCACGGTGATTACACCGGCGCCGCCCGACATCCTCACCCTTGCCACCGATTCTTTTCTTCTGCCTACCGCGCAATATTTTATCGCCTCTTCCATGAACTTACTTTGCCTCCAAAACTATCAGGTTTTTAATGCCATGCGGATGCTTATCTCCGGCATAGACTCTTAATTTTTTGATCAGGTCCCTGCCCAGCGGCCCCCCCGGCAGCATCCTCTGCACCGCAAGTTTTATCACCGTTTGCGGGCTCTTCTTCATCATATCCCCCAGGGCCACTTCCCTTAAACCGCCCGGATAGCCGGAATAACGCCGGTATATCTTTTGCTTAAGCTTCCTGCCGGTTACAATTATACCGGAGGCATTGATGACAATGACACCGTCACCGGTATCCATATGCGGGGTAAATATGGGCTTATGCTTACCCCTTAAGATCGTGGCGATCCTGGTGGCAAGCCTGCCCAAAATCTTGCCTTTGGCGTCTGCCAGGTACCACTCTCTGTGTATATCTTCCTTTTTTGCTGTATAAGTAGGTCTATTCATAGAACTGAAAGTATAACATTGATTTTGGCGAAGTCAACTATTTTTTTACGATTTTTTTACGATTTTTTTGGATATATGCTGCTCTACCCGTAGGGGCGGGTTTGAAACCCGCCCCTACAGAAACGTGTAATGTAGGGACAGCATAATATGCTGTCCCTACAAAATCTATCTCCGTAGGCGAGGTTTAAACCTCGCCTACATTTAGAGTAACCTTAGGCAGGCCTATTTCACGTAGCATTTATAGACGTTTAGCGCCAGGTGCGAAATAAAAGCCTTTGCCGCGCGGCTGCTCTTGGCCCCCTGGGTCAATACGCAGATGAGGAAATTCCCGTCCGGCGAATAGATTATCCCGGCGTCATGGCAGACCCCGCGCTCCAAGCCGGTCTTGTGCGCCACCACAGCCGCCGGCGGCAGCAGAGCCGGGATGCGGTCCCTGATCTTCTGCTGTTTGAGGATATCAAGGCAAGCGGTTGAAATATCGTCATTTATGAGCGTGTTTTCATAGATCTTTTCCAGGATAAAAGCAATATCCTGGGCAGTAGTATAATTCTCTATTCCCTCTTCCCTATAGGTAAAATCCATCATCTTACGCGAAAGGTTGGTATTCTTAAGCCCGAGTTCCTTAAAAGAAGCGTTCAAGTAATCGGTACCCAGGAGCCCGATGAGCATATTGGCCGCGGTATTATCGCTGTCGGCGACCATCCGCTCCGTCAACTGCCTGACCGTGAAGCCGGCACCCTCCGGCATATACCTTAATTTACCCGAACCCGGGGTCCTCTGTGCCGCCGTAAGCAGCAAAGTTTGCTCCAGGTTTACCCTGCCCTCAACTGCCGCCTTAAAGACAACAGCCATGATCGGGATCTTTACCAGGCTTGCCGAAGGAAATTCCTGGCCCTGGTTAAAGGAGAATTGCCAGCCGGTATTGAGATCCTTGACCACGATGCCGGCGTTTCCGGCAAAATAATTCGTCCTGCTGGCCAACGCCTGCCTTAATCTGACCCATTCCGCCTTCTTTTTTTGCGCAAGCATCACTTTTTGCCTGGCTTCAGGATAGACAAAAACAAAATAAGACACGCCCCCGAACAAGAACAGACAAATAAGGCTAATCAGTAACCATTTTTTCTTCATTGTAGTTATTCGACTATATTGTTCGAGCGTTGTTCGAGCGAGGCTTGTATACTGCCGTAAAATCTTTTTGCGCGAAGCCAGAATGATTCTATTCCCTGGATCAAGCAGAACGCCTGTCTCTTATCAAAAAACAAACTTGCCGCTGAAACTTTAAAAATTAAATCCTAAAGACTTATCCAACGCCTCGAAAATTAACAAAGTTCTATTCATGCTTCCCAAGGATAGATATAATTCCTGCCCTCTTTCTGCCCGATCAAACCCACTACCTTATATTCATCAATGTTATACCGCCGGCAGAATGAAGACATAGACAGCCTTCTGAAACTTCTGAAGCTCACCTTTGCCTCAATAGGCAATACCCTGCCTTTTAATTCCAATATAAAATCGATTTCGTTCTGGTTCCGGTTTCTCCAATAATGGATATTTTGCGCGCCGTATTTTTTAACCAGCTCGGCAAAAACACTAGTCTCAAATATGTTGCCGATAAGGTTCTTCTGCAGGCCGCCAAGCCATAACATCTCTAAAAGGCCCGTGTCATAAAAAAATATTTTAGGCGCCTTGACCACTTCCACTTTCGGGTTGGAACTAAAAGGAGTAACGAGCTTGAGCACATAGGTATTTTCCAGGATAAAAAGATAACTTTCTATTGTCTGCTTGGCGATAGAGCAGGTATTTGCCAGCTGGGCTATATTTAATAACTGCCCGCTCTGCGAAGCAAGGACCTTAAGCAGGCTGTTGAATTTTCTTATATCCTTGACATGGGCCAGGTCCCGGATATCTTTTTTTATGTAGGTATCTATGATCTGCTGAAGATATTTTTCCTTTTTCTCCACGGAATTTTCCAGCGCGATCTTCGGGTATCCTCCAAAAAAAACATATTCATGATACAGCTCTATTGCCTTATCAAGATGAATGCCTGATGAGATATTTTCTAATTCATAAGCCAGGCCTCTAAACCTTATAAATTCTCTAAAAGACAGGTTAAACACCTCAAAATCGACGGTCCTGCCGGCAAGCGAATCGGAGAATTTTGACTTAATGTTAAAGCTTGACGAGCCGGAAACTATAAGTTGGATATATTTATGGTGGTCGGCGAGCAATTTTAACAGCGGGGATGGATTATTGAGATACTGCACTTCGTCAATGAATACATAAAGGCGCTCGTTGCCACTTTTGATTTTTCCTAAGTCAAAACCCTCATTTCTTAAATAGGTTAAAAGTGAATCGACGCCGGCATCTAAGACATCAATAAGCCTGGAATCCTCGAGATCAAAAAAGAATGTCAATTTGTCCCGGGACTTTAACAGGCTTTCGAGATAGTAAAGGATATAGGTTTTACCGACCTGTCTTGCGCCATGCAAAACGATGATATTATCGGTATCTATATATTTAACGATCTCGTCTATGACATCTCGTTTGATCGGCTTATTTCCCATAAAATGTCTCCTAAATACTCACTAAAATCATACTACTATTGAAGTATATGCTATTACAGAATATAAGTCAACATATATTTTATCCATACCTTAAAGAAGCACTGAAAAGCTGAATACGCTGTTGATAACTGCCTCATTTACAACAAGTTACACAACAATTCTTTTTCATAATCTGTATCGCATAATTAATCCCAAGAAAGATTTGTTTCGTAACTTAATGCTGCAGCAAGATTTAGCAACAGCGTCTTGATTATTTTTTGATTATTTTTTGCCGGTATTGAGGTCCTTAACCACGATTCCGGCGTTGCCATCAAAATAATTTGTCCTGCTGGCCAGCACCTGCCTTAACCTGATCCATTCCGCCTTCTTTTTTTGCGCCAGCATTACTCTAAGCCTGGCTTCAGGATAGACAAAAACAAAATAAGACGCGCCCGCGCACAAAAAAAGGCAAATAAGGCTAAATATTAACCATTTTTTCTTCATTTATTATAAAGCCATATCCGGGCTCATTCCATATTGCCGCTTGTTAACTCTATTTAAGCTCCCTCGGGCTTCTTTTTCAATAACCGCCCTATCTTTTCCAGTAAATCCTGCGCCTCAAAAGGCTTATAGACATAATCATCGGCAGCGACAAATTCTCTAAATTCCTGTATTTCTTTCTGCCATTGCGGCTTTGCGGTATACATTACTATGGGTTTTGTTTTTGTCGCGTTATCGTGTTTAAGCTCATAACAGAGGTCATAACCGTTCTTTCCCGGCATCATGATATCCAATAATA
>JAUYEC010000196.1 GCA_030691585.1 Candidatus Omnitrophota bacterium | reverse complement strand
AGAAAAGAAAAATGGCAGAGGGCCTCAAGGAGATACGAACATAAGCTTAAATACGATTACAAGCAGACGGGATCCAGCGGCTGTGTAGGCTGCGGCCGCTGCCTTTCCAGCTGTCCCGTAGATATAGGAATGTCCAAGTTCATCCAGGAGATAACAGAGAAAAGAAAGATATTATGATGAAAAACGAATATATTCCGTTTCCGGCGGTGATCGAAGACGTCAGAAGAGAAACATTTGATACTAAAACCTTCCGGGTGCGCTTCCAGGATAAAGAAGCGGCCGGCGCATTTAAATATAAGCAAGGCCAATTTATGGAAGTCTCCGTGTTCGGCAAAGGTGAAGCGCCCATATCCATCACCTCATCGCCTTCAAGAAAAGGTTTCCTGGAGTTTACGATCCGCGCGGCGGGCTCAGTCACCAAAAGTATCCATGACCTGAAAAAAGGCGATTGCCTGTATCTTAGGGGCCCATACGGAAACGCGTTTCCCTTTGAGGAGCTAAAAGGCAGGAATATCTATTTTATAGCCGGAGGTATCGGACTTGCCCCCTTGCGCAGCCTGATCAATATGGTATTCGATAACAGAAAAGATTTTAAACACATAAAACTTCTCTACGGGGCAAAGACTCCCGATGAGCTTTGTTTCAAGGGCGAACTGGAAACCTGGAAGAAAATTCCGGACACGGAGGTTTGGCTGACCGTAGATAAACCCTGCGATGGCTGGGGCTGCAGGGTGGGGGTGGTAACGGAATTATGGAAAGATACGCATATCCATCCGGATAACGCGGTAGCAATATTGTGCGGCCCGCCTATTATGATGAAATTTGTAATAATGAAGCTGGCGGAATCCGGGTTCAAGGATAAGGATATCATAATGACCTTAGAGCGGTATATGAAGTGCGGTATCGGTAAGTGCGGGCATTGTAATATAGGGGAAAAATTTATCTGCGTTGACGGCCCCGTGTTTAACTATGAACAGGTAAAGCAATTGCCGCATAAGGAAGGTGTTTTTTGAAAGAGGGAGCCGGTAACATAGCTGCGGCGATATTGGCCGGTGGAAGAAATTCAAGGATGGGGGGATTTAATAAGGCCTTTATCCAAATAAACGGGATTCCTGTTATCGAAACAGCGCTGGCCGTTTTAAAAAGAACATTCACGGAGATTATCATAGTGACAAATTCGCCCCGTGATTTCAAAATATACGAGAAAGAGGCTATTATAACCGGAGATTTAATAAAAGACGCAGGCCCTCTCGCAGGTATGCATGCGGCATTTTCCCGGACGTCCAAAGAGGCGGTTTTTTTTACGGCCTGCGATATGCCTTTTTTGCATAACGCCTTGATTAGGCGCATGGCCCGTTCTTTTAATGAAACCGGCCTTGAGGCATTGGTCCCCAGGATCGGTTCTTCCCTTGAACCGCTGTATGCAATATATAAAACCGCCATAAAAGAGAAACTGGCAGCTTACCTGTCCGGCATAGACAGCGCGGCGCGCACGGGATTTTGTAGGGACAGGTTTGAAACCTGTCCCTACAGGTATTCCAAAGATCGTTCGGTAAAAGGCTTTTTAGAGGTTATTAATACCCGTTATTTGGACTTGGATAATGAGCCTGAGTACCGCAGGATCTTTAAGAATTTAAACACCCCGCAGGATTTAAGGGATGCAGGAGGATATTTTGCAGATAAAATCAAAAGTCTGGCTTGAAAAAGACGGAGAGCTTGTTTTTGGTTCCGGCAAGTTGCGTATCCTCAAAGCTATTCTGGGGACCGGCTCAATCAATAAAGCCGCCAAAAGGCTGGGTATGTCATACCGGCATGCCTGGAGCCATTGTATTTCGGCGGAAAAAAGAATCGGGCAACCATTGCTTATAAGAAATAAAGGCGGAAAAGACGGCGGCGGAGCAATCTTAACGGATTACGCAAGAGGCTTATTGAAAAAATTTGAAAAACTTGAACACGAAGTCAACGTCTTTACCGATAAGCGCTATAGGGCAATTTTCAGCAAATAATGGAAGTATTTAAAGTTATAAAGATCAAAGCGGGCGCGAAAGAAGCTGCGGATGACCTGGTAGTAGAGGAGGTTCCCTTTACGCTCAACATTGGCGATAAGGAGCTGGTAACTCTTTTGTGCATGCCTGCCGACCTTGAGGACCTTGCGGCGGGATTTCTGTTTACTTCGGGCCTGATCAGGAAAATAGAGGATATAAAGAAGATCGTTATCAATCGGGAACAGTGGGTTGCTTACATTGAGTTAGCCGTAGCTGACACGGAGATGGTTTTTAAGAGGCTCTATACTTCCGGGTGCGGCAGGGGCACTTTGTTCTACAGCGCAGCTGATCTGATCAATAGAGTAAAAAATGTTTCTGATTTTAAGATCGAAGCAGTAAAGATCAGTTCTCTGATGGCGGACTTCCAGAAGAAATCCGAGATATACCTTAAAACCGGCGGCGCGCATAGCGCGGCACTTGCGGATAATAAAGGGATCCTGATCTTTAAAGAAGATATCGGCAGGCACAACGCTATTGATAAAGTTATCGGGCAAAGGCTAAGAGAGGGCGGCAGCTTTGAAAATAAAATTATGGTTACAAGCGGCAGGATCTCTTCAGAAGTCCTGCTTAAGACGCAGAAATGCCGGATTCCGGTCGTTGTTTCCAAGAGCGCCCCGACAAACCAGGCGATCAGGCTGGCTAAAGATATGGGTGTTACGCTTGCAGGCTTTACCAGAGGCAACAGGTTAAATATTTACAGCGCAGAAGAAAGAATTGACTAGCATGACAAAGAGACCCGTGATTTTCGCGGTAACTTTTTTAATATTCACAGCCTTATTTAATCCGCATCTTGGGGCGCAAGAGGACAGGGCAGTGATTTTTGTTACGACGACCAGCGTGCAGGATACAGGATTATTGGATGCGTTGGTCGATGTTTTCCAGAAAGAGACGGGTTTAATAGTAAAGCCGATCGCTGTCGGTACAGGCCAGGCGCTTGAGATGGGCAGGCTGGGGCAAGCGGACCTATTGTGGGTGCACAGCCCCGCTGATGAGAAAAAACTTGTGGATGAAGGGTACGGGCTGGGCAGGACAACATTTATGCATAACGAATTCGTAGTTTTAGGGCCAAAGAGTGACCCGGCAAAAGCAGGCGGAATAAAAAACGCAGCCGGAGCATTTAAAAAAATCTCAGAGTCAAAAGCGCTGTTTGTTTCGCGCGGAGATAATTCCGGAACGCATAAGAAAGAGAAGGCGATCTGGCAGGCGGCAGGGGTGGCGCCGGATAAAGACGCGTATATAGAAGTAGGCCAGGGTATGGCCAAGACGATTATGGTAGCCAATGAAAAACAGGGTTACGTTTTAGCAGACATGTCAACATACCTGTTATTGAAGAAATCAGTTGATTTGGCGGTTGTTTGCGTTGGTGATCCTGCGCTGATTAATTATTACAGCCTGATATTGATCAACCCGGATAAATTCCCGAAGGTCAATAAACAGGGAGCGCGCGAGTTATTCGATTTTTTGCTTTCCGATGAATCCCGGAAAATTGTAGAGAGTTTTGGCCGGGAAAAGTTCGGGCAGCAACTTTTCTTTTGGGACCTGAAGGATACCGATAATAAATGAATTTCATATTAGAAGGTTTTAGAAAAGGGATTACATTAATTTTTGGCCTTAATAGTGAAGTTTTAGAGATATTAAGGCTCTCTCTGTGGGTATCAATAGTTGCTACATTGATCGCCGTGCTCATCGGTGTGCCTCTGGGGAGTATCATCGCTATAAAGAAGTTTCCTTTTAAAAAAATTGTGATTGCTCTTGTAAATACAGGGATGGGTTTGCCGCCGGTTGTCGTGGGCTTGTTTGTAGTGCTTTTTTTATCCAGGAACGGGCCATTAGGGTTCTTGCAGTGGTTATACACGCCAAAAGGCATGGTTTTGGCGCAGGTGATCATAGCAACGCCCATAATCACGGGTTTGTCACTGGCGGCTGTGCAGGGTGTTGACCCGAGGTTCTATCAGCAGATCTTAAGCTTAGGAGCGACGACTTGGCAGTCTATATGGGTATTAGTCCGGGAGATCAGGCTGGCTATTCTGGCTGCAGTAATCGCAGGGTTCGGCAGTGTTATCTCAGAAGTGGGCGCTGTGATGATGGTTGGCGGCAACATTAGAGGCCAGACCCGCGTGTTGACTACAGCTACCGTATTGGAAACGAATATGGGAAATTTTGATATCGCCATAGCTCTTGGCCTGATATTACTTGCGATGAGCTTTATGGTAAATTTAGCGTTGACATTTATTCAACAGGGTAGAGACAGGCAAAGATGATAGCGATAGCGAATTTAAAGTTGAATTTCCCCGGCCGGCTAAATCTTCTTATAGACAACCTTTCTCTGGAAGGAGGCAGGACGAGCGCTGTCATCGGCCCTAACGGCGCCGGTAAGACTACGTTGTTAAATATTATTGCGTTATTTCAGAAACCGGATTGCGGCAGTATACGAATTTGGGGCCAGGACATACTGAAGATAAAAGATAAGCTGAATTTCAGGCGCAAGATTTCTTTCGTATTCTCGCAGCCGTATCTTTTTAACGAAACTGTCTATGATAACATTGTCCTGCCGCTTCGTTTGCGCGGCATACGCGATACTCAAGCCGTAGATGAAGCGCTGGATCTGTTTAAAATAGGCCGCTTAAAAATGAATTCGGCGATGAGCTTATCTCAGGGAGAGAAACATCGTGTTTGTCTTGCGCGGGCATTTGTCACGCGGCCGGAATTAGTTCTGCTGGACGAACCTTTTTTAAGCCTGGACGCGCGTTTTAAAGAATCCCTTATTAATGATTTAAGCAAGATAATCAGGCTCAATAATATTACGGCTATATTTGTCACGCAGGACCAATCCGAGGCATTGGCTATGTCCGATACAATAGCAGTAATGATGGACGGAGAGGTGTTGCAGATGTCAAACCCCGAAGA
>JAUYEC010000152.1 GCA_030691585.1 Candidatus Omnitrophota bacterium | reverse complement strand
GCGATATGGATTTTGCTATTACCAAAAAGCGTATCAAAGACGATCTTCTGGTTGTTGGCGGTGACAATCTTTTTAACGGGGACATCCGGGATTTCCTAAGTTTTGCAGGCAGCAAACCAGGCAGCCCGGTGATCGGCGCCTACGATATCCACAATAAATCCGAAGCGCGCCATTATGGCGTCATCAGGATGAATGATGGATCCCGGATAGTGGACTTTCAGGAAAAACCAAAGAAGCCGGCCTCAACACTTGTGGCGATGTGCCTGTATTATTTTCCAAAGGACAAGCTTGGCCTGGTAAAAAAATACGTGTTGGACAAATCGACAGGGAACGATACCACGGGTTCCTATATACGCTGGCTTAAGAGCAAGGTTGCGATATACGGTTTTACTTTTCAGGGGCGTTGGTATGATATCGGCGACCATAAATTTTTAAACGAAGCTAAAAGGGATTTCAAAAACTAAAAAGGAGGAACAAATGGCTTCACGGAAACATTTCTTTACTTCTGAGTCGGTGGGAGAGGGCCATCCGGATAAACTTTGCGACCAGATATCCGATGGGGTATTAGATGAGGTTTTAAGGCAGGACCCATACGGCAGGGTCGCCTGTGAGACGTATGTTACAATGGGATTATTGATCGTGGGCGGTGAGATCACTACCACCGCTTATGTGGATATTCCAAAATTGGCGCGTAAGATCATTGAAGGCATAGGTTATGTGCATCCGCGTTACGGCTTTGATTACCATACCTGCGCCATAATCAATACTATTAACTCACAGTCTCCGGATATAGCGCAGGGCGTAGACAAGGGCGGAGCAGGTGACCAGGGTTTTATGGTCGGTTTTGCCTGCCGCGAAACTCCGGAATTGATGCCTCTGCCGATCATGCTGGCGCATAAATTAGTGGCGCGCACAGCAGAAGTAAGAAGGACCGGAATCCTCAAATATCTCGGCCCGGACTGCAAGTCTCAGGTGAGCGTAGAATATCATGACGGCTTACCCAAAAGAGTTGATTCGGTAGTCGTGGCTTGTCAGCATACCGACGAAATCTTGGACGATACAGGTGAAATGATCACCAAAAAAGCGCGCCAGGAAATGATCGAAGAGATCGCAAGGCCCGTTTTAAAGGGCCTGGTGGATAAGGATACGAAATACTACGTCAATCAGACGGGAAAATTCCTTATCGGCGGCCCGCAGTCAGACACCGGTATGACCGGCAGAAAAATCGTCGTGGATACCTATGGCGGTGTCGCAGCACCCGGCGGAGGCGCCTTTTCCGGAAAAGACCCGACTAAGGTGGACCGCTCTGCCGCTTATATGGGCAGGTATGTCGCAAAGAATATCGTGGCCGCTGGGCTTGCGGACAAGTGTCTAGTGCACATCGCCTATGTTATAGGTAAGGCTGAGCCGCTTGCGGTAATGGTGGATACCTTTGGCACGTCAAAATTGTCTGAAGCGTCTTTTGCCAAATTGATCAGCGAAAATTTTGACCTGACTCCTAAAGGGATGATAAAGGAGCTGGATCTTTTGCGGCCGATATATTTAAAGACCGCCTGCTACGGCCATTTCGGCAGGACCGAGCCGGAGTTCAGCTGGGAGAGCACGAACAAAGCGGCGACATTAAAGAAGGCAGCAGCGAAGTTGTAAGATAATATCGACCGTTTCGTCGTCCGTCGTCCGTATTTCGTATATCGTAGACGATGTTCCGCTGACGACGAACGACGGATGGCCCCTCGACTTCGCTCGGGGTAAACGAACGACGAACGACAAAATAGGAGGAATTATTTTGAACTACGATATTAAGGATATCAAATTAGCCAAAAAAGGCGCTTTACGCATCGAGTGGGCGTCTAACAATATGCCTGTGCTGGCACTGATTGGGGAGCGTTTTAAAAAAGAGAAGCCGCTTGCCGGGCTTAAAGTAGCCGCCTGCCTGCATGTTACCACTGAAACCGGGGTACTGATGGAGGTCCTAAAATCGGGCGGTGCGGAAGTCTTTGTTTGCGCCTCAAATCCGCTTTCTACGCAGGACGATGTGGCCGCCAGCCTGGCCAAAGACCTGGGGATCGCGGTTTTTGCCATCAAAGGCGAAGATACCGATACCTATTATAAGCATATCAACGCGGTCCTGGCCACTAAGCCCGATATCACCATGGATGACGGAGCGGATTTAGTCAGCACTATTCATCAGCGGCCGGCTTGCGAGCACAAAAACATAATAGGCGGCACAGAGGAGACTACTACCGGCGTTATCCGCCTGCGCGCGCTGGCAAAAGAAGGTAAATTGCGCTACCCGATCATTGCCGTAAACGACGCCATGACCAAGCATTTATTTGATAACCGCTATGGCACGGGACAGTCTACCATAGACGGCATTATTCGCGCTACCAATAAGCTGGTCGCGGGAAGCAACTTTGTGGTTTGCGGTTACGGCTGGTGCGGCAAGGGTGTGGCGATGCGGGCAAAGGGCCTGGGTGCTAAGGTCATCGTGATAGAGGTCGATCCGCTGCGCGCCTTGGAAGCGACCATGGATGGTTTTGAGGCCATGCCGATAAAAGAGGCTGCCGGCATCGGAGATATCTTTGTCACCGTTACCGGGGATATCAATGTTATCCGCGGCGAACATTTCCAAGTGATGAAGAACGGCGCCATCGTTTGCAATTCCGGGCATTTTAACGTGGAACTTGAGATTTCGGCGCTGGAAAAATTGAGCAAGGCCAAAAAAGAGATCCGCGATTTTTGCGACGAATATACCTTAAAGGACGGCCGCAAGATCTACCTTTTGGGTGAAGGCCGTCTTATTAACCTTGCCGCCGCCGAAGGCCATCCGGCGCAGGTCATGGATATGTCTTTTGCCAATCAGGCGCTGGGCGCCGAGTATATGGTTAAGAATCACTTAGACCTGAAAAACGACGTCTATAAAGTTCCGGATGCCATTGACAGTAATATTGCGGCGCTGAAATTAGATTCTATGGGGATAAAAATAGATACGTTGACGGCGGAACAGAAAAAATATTTGTCTAGCTGGGAGATGGGAACTTAATCCGTCGTTCGTCGTCCGTATATCGTATTTCGTAAAATCGTAAGAAGTTAACGAAATACGAACGACGAAATACGGACGACCAAAGATAAGGAAGGTGTTTTTGTGAAAAGGATCGCAGTATTGACGACAGGTGGGGACGCTCCCGGCATGAACGCGGCAATACGCGCGGTGGTCCGTTACGGGATCTTTAAAAAATTGGAAGTAATGGGGGTCTTTCGCGGCTGGTGGGGCCTGATCAACGAAGAGTTGAAGTTGTTGGATCACCGCTCAGTCTCCGGCATCATCAATCAGGGCGGTACTATTTTAAAGACCGCGCGCTGCCCGGAATTTTTTGAAGAGGAAGGCCAGCGCCGCGCGTTCGCTACCATACAAAAAAACGCTATTGACGGATTGGTAGTCATCGGCGGAAACGGCAGTTTCAAGGCGGCGCATGTATTCGGGACAAAATATAACGTGCCTTGTATCGGCGTGCCCGCATCCATTGATAACGATATAAACGGCATCGATACTACTATCGGCTCAGATACTGCCATTAATACCGCCCTTGGGGCGATTGATAATGTCCGCGACACCGCAACGAGCATGGAAAGGATATTTGTAGTCGAGGTCATGGGCCGCGATTGCGGGTTTATCGCCCTGGCCGTGGCCCTTGCCGGCGGATGCGAAGAAGTAATTATTCCTGAGAAAAAATTTGATCTTCAAGCCATCTGTCACGATATCGTCCACGCAAATATCCGGGGTAAGGTCAGCTGGATCATTGTGGTAGCTGAAGGCGCCGGTTCTGCCGAGGATATCGCCAAGAAAATAACCGAAACGACTAATCTTGAAACGCGGCCAATAGTCTTGGGGCATGTGCAGAGAGGCGGCCGGCCCACTGCCCTAAGCCGCGACCTGGCCCTGCGCCTGGCCACAGAGGCAGTAGATTGTTTATTAAGGGGAGAAAGGGATTTGGCCGTCGGCTTCTGTTGTTATAAGACCACGGTTATAGATTTTGAGACCGCGATCAAGAAAAAGGAACTTAACGTCGAGAAATTTTATACCTTGCTTAAGCAAGTAACGTAATCTGTAGGGGCGGGTTTAAAACCCGCCCCTACAAAATCTGGCAAAGGGGGAGAACAACAATGGGCAGGAAGCCGCTCGATATCACTAAAATCGTCACACAACTTATAAATAGCGATGATTTGGCAGTTAAGAAACAACTGGCCAAAAAGATATTGGATATGGCCTACAAGAAAGGGATATACCCTGCCAGCATCCATGAGTTTTATATCGCGCGAGGAAAGGGGGAATTCCACGGTTTTACCGTTCCCGCGATAAATTTAAGGGCTTTGACCTTTGATCTTGCGCGCGCGATCTTCCGTGTGGCCATCAAGAATAATGCCGGCGCTTTTATTTTTGAGATCGCCAAGTCCGAGATGGGTTACACCGCGCAGCCGCCCCTGGAATATTCTTCGGTTGTGCTGGCTGCGGCGATAAAAGAAGGATACCGCGGGCCGGTGTTCATTCAGGGCGACCATTTCCAGGCTAATGCAAAAAAATTCAAGGAAGACCCGGATAAGGAGATCGCAGGTATCAAAGCCCTGATCAGCGAGTCAGTGGCAGCGGGTTTTTATAACATTGATATTGATTCTTCCACGCTGGTTGATCTTTCCAAGCCGGATATTAAGAAACAGCAGCGCTCCAATTACGAAGTTTGCGCAAAATTGACGCAGTTCATCCGTCAGATCCAGCCGCGCGGCCTGAACGTTTCGGTGGGTGGTGAGATCGGCGAGGTCGGCCATCAGAATTCCACGCCCGAGGACCTGCGCGCGTTTATGGCTGGGTTCAAGGAAAAATTACGCAAAGGTTTGGTCGGTATCAGCAAGATCTCGATCCAGACCGGTACTTCACACGGCGGAGTGGTCCTGCCTGACGGCTCTATCGCCCAGGTAAAACTGGATTTTGATACCTTAAAGAATCTC
>JAUYEC010000092.1 GCA_030691585.1 Candidatus Omnitrophota bacterium | reverse complement strand
TCAGTACTTTGTTAGAAAATATTTTTCTTCCAGATTATTTTTAAAAACTGTCTTTATGTAACTTTTGTAAATGCGCAACTTACGTAATTTCAATGCGTTGCGTTAAAATTTCACTTGCATTTTTACTCTAACTTCTGTTATTCTATAGGCATAGCCGCGATTAAAAACTTCTTAACAAGGAGCAACGTATATGCCTATTATAAACCCCCGCCTCAGATTTATCGAAAGATTTCTCGCTAATTTTAATTCTGCCTTCTCAACAAAACATCAAAGATCGATATTCAGAGAGTTCATTTATGCGATGTTTTCAGACTATAAACGGATGTCTCTTTCCGCTATCGCCAACAACACCGCCGTAAATTATCAAAGGCTGCAGTATTTCTTCTCGGAATCCGGCTGGAGCGGCAAAGAACTAAATGATATCCGCGTAGGATTAATCCAAAATCAAAGAACGACAAAAGCAAATAAAGCCGGTGTTTTGGCCATTGATGATACCGCCTGCCCTAAGCCGCACGCCGAAAAAACCGAAGGCGCGCAAGTGCAATACTGCGGCTGTTTGGGCCACAAAGAAAACGCCAATGTCGCGGTAGCCAGCTGCTTTGTCTCAAATTCCAAGCATTTTCCTGTAGACTTTAAATCTTATCTGCCTATCACAACACCGAACCCGCAAAATTTCAAGAGCAAGCTTGATTTAGCCAAAGAACTTATCGATGATGCCGTTAATAAAAAAATACCTTTTTCTTCCGTAGTCGTGGACGCATGGTATACGTCAACCGACTTGATAGAATTTACCGCATCCAAAAATTTAACCTTAGTGGCTGAAGTTAAAATCAACCGCTCTATTTTCTTTACGCACCCCAAGACTAAACAGTGGCGCTACCTAACCGGCGATAAGATTATCCCGCTGATCAAAGAGTTTTATCCGCATAAACTTAAATCTGTCTCCATTCCTCAAGCAGACGGCACCGATAAAAGCATTCTAACGTATTCCTTTAAATCAAAGCTTAAAGACTGCTCAACCGAGATGCAGGTTATCTTTATCTTTGAGAAGTGGTCTAAAACTGATGATAAGGACGTCCATATTCTCATTACGACAGACCCGAACATGTCCGTGCGTTCAACCATCCTGACTTATCTCTTGCGTTGGGGCATTGAAGAATCTTTTCGAGAACTTAAAGACACGTTCTGTTTTGATCAGTATCAAGTGCATCACCAGGAGCAGATCCAAAGACATTGGATTATGGCATTCCTGGCATGGACGCTTGCATACTGGATCAAACAGAACGGCTGCTTATCGAAGATCATCGAACAACCGCCTCAGACAATAGGAGAATGTAAACAGGCCATCGCATCCCTCATCATTATCGACTCAAGCTTCCTCTTATCAAAGAACAAGGATCTCGCTGCTCACCTTTACAACATCAAATCAGAACGGTTTAAGAAAAAATTAGAAAACTAACAAAGTCCTGAACTTATATTCAACGCTATCCACAAGGGCTTGCCCTTCGACTTCGCTCAGGGCTTCGCTTTCGATTCTTTGAGCAACTTGTATTCAACACTATCAACAAGAGCTTGCCAGCTGGCTTCAATGATATTTTCCGAAACGCCGATCGTGCCCCAGGTATCGGTTTCGTCCTGCGACTGGATGAGCACCCGGACCCTGGCCGCGGTACCCACCTTTTCATCCAAGACGCGCACCTTGAAATCCGAAAGGCTCATCTTGGAGAGCTCCGGATAGAAATCCTTGAGCGCCTTACGCAATGCGCGGTCCAGCGCGTTTACCGGGCCGTCGCCTTCGGCGGCAGTATGCTCCTGTTGGCCCTTTACCTTAAGCTTGATCACCGCTTCTGTAGTAACTTTTTTATTTGATTTCTTTTCCACAACTACCTTGAAGCCTTCCAGCTCAAAAAACTTTTTATATTTCTTAAGCGCCCTTTTCATCAACAGCTCAAAAGACGCTTCCGCCGCCTCAAAGTGATAACCCTTGTTTTCCAGGTCCTGGAGTAATTTGAGGATTTTTTTGGCTTCCGGGCTGTCCTTACCCAGATCAAGCTCCAGGGCCTTTGCCCGCAGCATGATCCCGGTCTTGCCGCCTAATTCCGAAACCAGCATCCGGCGGTGATTGCCGACAACAGCCGGGTCAATATGCTCATAGGTCTTAGGATTTTTCATCATGGCATTGATATGCACGCCGCCCTTGTGCGCGAAGGCGCTGGTTCCCGCGTAAGGCTGGTCATTTCTCTGGCGCATATTAGAGACCTCGCTGATATAATGCGAAAGGTGCGCCAAATTCTTGAGATTTACGTCACTGATGCAATCAACGCCCAATTTTAATTTCAGGTTGGCAATTACCGGGATCAAATCAGCGTTGCCGCAGCGCTCGCCGTATCCGTTGATCGTGCCCTGCACTAACGTTATACCATGCTCTACCGCGGCAATAGAATTTGCCACCGCCACCCCTGAGTCATTATGGCAATGAATGCCTAACGGCACAGAAAGGCGCGGACGGACCTGATCAATAACGGCGCAGAGCTTTGAGGTAAGGGTTCCGCCGTTTGTGTCGCATAGACAAAGCAGCTTGGCACCCGCACCTTCGGCGGCTATGAGTGTAGCCAGGCTGTATTCTTTATTGGCCTGATAAGCGTCAAAAAAATGTTCCGCGTCATAAAATACGGTCTTGCCTTTTGAACATAGAAAACTTACGGTATCGCGGATCATCTCCAGGTTTTCTTCAGGAGTAGTTTTCAACACGTCACGGACATGCAGGTCCCAGGTCTTGCCGAAAATAGTGACAATATCCGCCTGCGACTTTAAAAGGCCGGCGACATTGGCATCCTCATTTGCCCCCGCATTGGCCCTGCGCGTTGAACCAAAGGCCACCAGGCGCGAATTCTTCAGGCCGGCCCTGGCCATTTTCAGGAAAAATTCCATATCTTTTGGATTTGATCCGGGCCATCCGCCTTCGATAAAATGGATACCGAATTTATCCAGCTCTTCGGCAACGCGGACCTTATCCACGACCGAATAAGAAATGCCTTCCCCCTGCGAACCGTCGCGCAATGTCGTGTCGTAAATTTTTACCTCTGGCATATTTGTCTCCGTTTTTAAAACACACAACGGTACATGTAGGGGCGGGTTTCAAACCCGCCCCTACGATTGCTTATTTACCTAATCCAAACTTCTCATGCAGCGAGCGGACCGCGCTTTCCGCGGGTTTCTTCTTAATGATACAAGAAATACTGATGTCGGAAGTCGAGATCATCTCAATATTTATCTTCTCTTTGGCCAGAGTATCAAACATCTTTGCCGCAACCCCCGGATGCGATTTCATCCCCACACCCACTACCGAAATACGGGCGACGTCTTCATCGACGATTACTTCGCCGGCTCCGATCTTAGAGGATGCGCGCCTGGTGATCCTTTTTGCCTTTGATACATCCGCCCTGGGCACGGTAAAGGATATATCGGTCTTACGCGTATGGCTGACGTTCTGCACGATCATATCCACGTTGACTCCACCGCCTGAGAGTTCCTTGAATATGCCCGCCGCCGCACCCGGATGGTCCGGCACGTCGCAGACGGTGATCTTGATCTCGTTCTTATTCAGGGTAACGCCGCTAATCACGACATCTTCCATCTTTTTTGCCTCCTTGATGATCATGGTCCCGGGTTTCTCGGAAAATGACGAGCGCACATGTATAGGAACATCAAACTTCTTGGCCACTTCTATGGAGCGCGCCTGCATTACCTGGGCACCCAAAGAAGCCATCTCCAGCATTTCATCGTAGGTGATCTCTTCAAGTTTTTTTGCCTTAGGTTCAATGCGCGGGTCAGTGGTGTAAATTCCTTCCACGTCGGTATAGATCTCACATTCATCTGCTGAGAGTTCCTTGGCCAGGGCGACCGCGGTCAGGTCAGAGCCGCCGCGCCCGAGGGTGGTAATATCCTGATCAGGCGTCATCCCCTGGAACCCGGCCACAATAACGATTTTACCGGCTTTTAGGGCCTGGCGGATCTTATCCGCGCCGATCTTGACGATCCGGGCACGGGTGTGCCTGGTATCGGTGATAATGCCGACCTGCGAACCGGTAAAAGATATAGCTTTAAATTTAAGTTTGTCTATGGCCATGGCCAGGAGCGCCACGGATATCTGCTCCCCGGTAGATAGAAGCATGTCCATTTCGCGTTCCGGAGGATGGGCATTGATCTTATCGGCAAGTTCGATCAACTCGTCAGTCGTATCCCCGAGGGCGGAAACCACAACCACCAGGTCATAACCCTTTTTGCGATAGGCTACTACTCTTTTGGCGACAATTTGGATGCGCTCGACATTAGCAACTGATGAGCCGCCGTACTTTTGCACGATCAAACCCTTACGCATGCTTTTTTCCTCCTTAAAACACAGATGACTTCTTTAACCATGAAACCTGCCAACGCGATCAATACGCAGGTTATGATAAAAAGCAAGTTATCACCGCTTAGAAAATATTTACGCGCTTGAGCAAAAAGCGCTGCCAGAGTAGTTACCAGCATAAACAACGCCGGCCAAAGCGTGAACTTCACCGGTTTGTTTCTAGCTAAAAGCCAACAGCTTAAAACAAAAAGTGCCAGGGCCGCGACCAATTGGTTTGATGCCCCGAACACCGGCCAAATCTTTGCCCATTGCCCGCTGAAAGCCAAACCGGCTGATAGTACCACAACCAGTATCGTAGAAAAATGACGGTTCTTTATCCCGAATAATTCCTCGCTTAAGTAACGGGCAATTCTCGTCGCCGTATCCAGCGTAGTAAGTATAAAAGCATTGAGTATGCAGACCGCGATAAACGGGCCGTAAGCCCCCAGCACCGGTGCGGTTATAACACCGTACCCCTTGCCGAAAATGCCGATCGGCGTTGTGCTTTTTAATATCGCGCCAAGGTCATCATTAGCGCCGAATAAAACGCCCGCGGCAATAATCGCCAGCACCGCTACCAGCCCTTCAGCGAGCATCCCGCCGTAACCAATCGGCCTGGCATGAGCTTCGCTTGCGATCTGCTTGGAAGTCGTGCCGCTTGCGATTAAAGCGTGAAACCCCGAAACCGCCCCACATGCCACGGTTACAAAAAGCATGGGCCAGAGACTCCCCTCGCTGCTGGACAGAGCGCGATATGCGGGCGTAGTCATCTCCGGACGGCTGATCAAAAGGCCGAGATAGCCCGCGCCCACTCCAAAAAGCAGCAGAAAACAGGAAAGGTAATCGCGCGGCTGCAAAAGTATATTTACCGGAAGAACTGAAGCGAAATAAACATAAACAAATAATACCGTGATCCATACCCATAATCTGGCGTTGACCGGCACGATGTTGCCTAAAAAAAGCAGCCCGGCCAGGCACAATAATCCAAAAACTGTAGCCGTCACGGTGTTCACCTTAAGATTATAAAACAGGTAGCCGACTACCATTGCCACCGGGATCAAACCCAGCGACGGCATCACAATCTTAGGTTCTTTGACAAAGGTATCGGCGCAAAGATAAGTAAATACCGCTATCACCAGGATCAGCGCCAACCAGACAAATACGGCAAATAAAAGCTTTGCCCTGCGCGAGATAACCTGGCCCGCGATATCCGCGACGCTTGAACCGCCTTCTTTGACGGAAATAACAAGCGAGCCAAAATCATGGATGCCGCCGATGAAGATAGAGCCTATTACCACCCACAATAAAGCCGGCAGCCATCCCCAGAGCATTACCGCGATCACCGGGCCGATGATCGGGCCGGCGCCCGCGATAGAAGAAAAATGATGGCCAAAAAGCACCATCCTGTTTCTGGCAGGGATATAATCCAGGCTGTCGGATTTTGTAAAAGCCGGCGTCGGTTTTTTGGGGTCAACCTGCAGAAGCGCCTGGAGAAAACGCCCGTAAAACCTGTATGCCAAAAAAAATAGCGCGCCGCAGGCACAAGCGATAAATAGTGAATTCATTTGATGAAAAACGACATTAACTCATGCCCCTTTTCAAAATAAAGTTCGGAATTTTGCGCCTCTTTTTCAGAATAGCCGGAAAATCCTTTTTTAGGCAGGCCAGCGCCAAACATGCCGAAAAGCACGGGCTCGGACGTATGCGTCCTGACGGCAATAGGTGTGGCATGATCAGGCAGGACCAGGACACGAAAATCATCCCGGTCCTTAAACGCCTCCAATATCCCCCCGACGATATATTGGTCAAAACGCTCTATCGCGGCAAGTTTCTCTCTGAGGTCGCCGTTATGGCCGGCCTCATCAGGGGCCTCCACGTGGACAAAAACAAAATCCTTATCTTTTAATGACGCCAACGCGGCAGCCGCCTTGCCTTCATAATTGGTATCGTAATAACCGGTGGCGCCGGGCACGTTTATCGCCTCAAGCCCCAGGATCTTGGCCAGGCCCTTTAACAGGTCAACCGCCGATATCATGCTTCCGGTTAAGCCGAACTTATCGCTAAATACCGGCATAGCCGGTTTCCTGCCCTGGCCCCAGAGCCAGATCATATTCGCCGGATTCTCTTTCAGGTCCACCCGAACCAGGTTTATTTCATGCTTCTCAAGGAGCTTGCGCGAGGCCTCCATCAATTCTTTAATGATCTCCGCGCTTTTTCCTTTCGGAAAATTACGGGATATGCTCTGCCCGGTGATATCATGCGGCGGCTTGCATTTTAAATCCTGCAATAATTCTTCCGCGCCTCTTTTTATGACGGTCAAATGGCGGTAACTTACCCCGGGATAAAAACGTATCCGGTTGGTCCCTAAATGTTGGTTGACAAAATTTATCAGGATCGCCGCTTCCTCGGACTTAATATGTCCGCCGCTGTAATCCATCAGCGTATCGCCTGTGGCGGTAATAAGGTTGCAGCGGAAAGCCACGTCATCGCTATCCAGTTCAACGCCCAGGTTTGCCGCTTCCAGCGGCCCGCGGCCGGTATAATATTTCTGCGGGTCATAGCCCAGGATAGAAAGATTGGCCACGTCGGAAGCCGGGCTCATCCGGTCGGGAATGGTCTTTACCCGGCCAAGAGTGCCGTTCTGGGCAATAAAATCCATATTCGGCGTACGCGCCGCCTCTAACGGCGTGCGCTCGTCGAGCTCCGCAAGCGGCTGATCCGCCATTCCATCGCCTACTAAAATAATATATTTCATATATTCGTCGTCCGTCGTTCGTATTCCGTCGTTCGTCTGTAGGGACAGGTTTGAAACCCTGCCGGCAGGCAGGCTGTCCCTACCTTCACTTTAAAACCGCCTTAAGGACACAACACAACTGGCGCGCCATCTCCATTTTGCTGGCCATCGGCCCGCGGCTCTCGCGCCCTTTTACAAAGTAGGCCCTGTATGCATTATTTAGCGTTGTATTTGCCACAACCAGGTCAGCGCGGCTGCGCTGAGCTAATGCCGCTGCCTCTTTGATAAGAACGGCCCTTGAACATGACGGCTCAAATTTAAAACCTACGAGATACAAAGAACGGCCGCGCTTTTTTATAGAATCTATGATCTTCTCCGTCGGCACCAGATCCAGGCGCAAATGCTTTAAGCCGGAACGGATCTTTCGGCGGAGCGGCTTTTGCGGCTTGTAATCGGAAACCGCGGCGCTGTGGATCACCGCGTCGTATCGGCCGCCCTTAAGCTCCGCGGCAATAATCGACTTTAACTCATCGAAAAAGCTGAACCGGATCACTTTAAAAAGGGGACAGCGCCCTTTCAGGGAAAAAGGGGACAGCGCCCTAAAAAGGGCGCTGTCCCCTTTTTCCAGGGCGCTGTCCCCTTTTTTCCCCAAGACTAACGTAACCTTGGCTCCGAGACGGCTCAACTTCTGCGCCAGCAATATGCCTGTGGCGCCGGAAGCCGTATTACTGATCACCCTGACTTCATCTATAGGTACCCAGGTCGGCCCGGCAGTGATGAGGATGCGTTTATTCTTTAAACTCATAATTGAAACTAGATTATATGGTCGTTCGTATTTCGTCTTTCGTCGATCGTATCTCGTCATTCGTGATAACGGTCACGAAAGACGAACGACGGACGACGGACGACGATATACGGACGACTAACAGCCGATTTCCTTCAATATCACTTCCAACCGCGGCTTGATAACTTTAGGCGGCTTGACCGACTTTATGGCACGATCAGGATCTTTGAGGCCGTGGCCGGTTAGAATACAAACAATTCTGGTCGTTCGTCGTTCGTCTTTCGCCTGCCCCGAGCGACCTGTGGTGAGCGAAGTCGAACCAAGTCGAGGGGTCGTTCGTCGGAAAAAACTTTTTTTTGCTAATTTCAGCAATCCGGCGATTGAAGCGGCAGAGGCCGGCTCCACAAACACGCCTTCCTTTAGCGCCAATAATTTATAGGCCGCGATAATTTCCGCGTCTGAAACCATATCAATCAGCCCACCCGACTCATCGCGTGCCGCAACGGCGCTGTCCCAACTGGCCGGATTGCCGATACGTATGGCAGTAGCAATGGTCTTCGGGTTCTTTACCACATGCCCCTTAACAATGGGCGCGGCGCCAGCTGCCTGAAAACCCAGCATCTTAGGCAACGAAGTTACCTTGCCAGCTTCTTTATATTCTTTATAGCCCTTCCAGTAGGCGGTGATATTACCGGCATTACCGACAGGCATAACCTGAAAATCCGGCGCTCCGCCAAGATCATCGCAGATCTCGAAACTTCCGGTTTTCTGCCCTTCAATGCGATACGGATTAAGAGAATTAACCAGAGTTATGGGATACTTCTGCGCGATCTCTCTTGCCAATTCCAGCGCCTGATCAAAATTACCATCTACCGCCAGAACAACCGCGCCATGGATCATTGCCTGGCTCAATTTTCCCATCGCGATCGCGCCGTGAGGTATGAGCACGATGCATTTGATCCCTGCCCGCGCGGCATATGCCGCAGCAGATGCCGAAGTATTGCCGGTAGAGGCGCAGATCACCGCGCGCGAGCCATCCTCAACGGCCTTGGAAATAGCCATGGTCATGCCGCGGTCTTTAAACGATCCCGTGGGATTAAGACCCTCGTATTTAAGATAGACCTGCGCGTTTTTTCCGGCTAACTTACTCAAGTATGGCGCCGGAATTAGCGGTGTATTGCCTTCATTAAGAGTTATAACCGGCGTCTTCTTACTGACAGGGAGGTACTTTCTGTATTTTTCAATAATGCCTCTATACGTCCCACGTCCCACGTCCCACGTCCTACGTTTTTTCATACATCCTCTATCCTTATTACCACTGATCTCTCTTTTATGGCGTCCATGTGGTCGATCACATTCAGGGCCGCGCGCAATTCTTTTTCACGGGCCTCATGTATTACCATAACGATAGGCACAACCTGCGCCTTCATCCTTTGTTTCTGGGTAACCGAAGCAATACTGATACCGTATTTAGCCAGGACCCCGGAGATCTTAGCCAGGACTCCCGGACGGTCAACAGCGGTAAGGCGAATGTAATACCGGCTCTCAAACTCATCTGCCTTGCGCAGCCGCTTGATGGATTTGTCCGCGACGATGTTGAAGGCAGGACGGAACAGGCCGGCCTTGATATCCTGGGTCAGGTCCACGATATCAGCTACTACCGCCGATGCCGCGGAAAATTGCCCGGCGCCCGGGCCGTAAAATAAAAGCTCGCCGACCAGGTCACAGGAAGCGCAGATGGCATTGTTGACCCCATTCACCGAAGCCAAAAGATTCTGCTTTGGTATAAAAGCCGGATGAACCCTGACCTCAAGGGCGTCGCCTTCCTTTTTAACCACAGCCAGCAGCTTTATCTGAAAACCAAGCTCTAAGGCATAGCTGATATCGGCGCTGGATACTCGCGAGATACCCTCAATGTAGACGTCTTTAATGTCCACGTACCTGCCGAAACATAAATACGCCAACAATATCAACTTATGCGCGGAGTCTATTCCGTCAATATCAAGGCTAGGGTTGCTTTCCGCGAATCCCTTATCTTTAGCTTCCTGCAGGGCTTTGGCAAAACTGCAATTATCCGCCGACATCCGCGACAAGACAAAATTGGATGTGCCATTTAGGATCCCGTAGATGCTGTTGAATTTATTGGCGATCAGGCCCTCGCGCAGGGCTTTAATGATGGGAATACCCGCGCCCACCGAAGCCTCAAAATAAATACTTTTTCCCCGGTCGCGGCTAAGAGTAAACAACCTCTGCCCCTCTTGCGCTAAGAGCGCTTTATTGGCAGTAACGATATTCTTTCCTTTATTCAGGGCCTCGGTGATGTAACCGGCGGCAGGCTCTACCCCGCCCATCAATTCCACCAGTATATCTATCTGAGGGTCATTAATGATGTCTGAGGCGTCGCGGGTTAAGAGAGATTTCTCAACAGAAACATTCCTCTTTGAGGTTATGTCTTTATCGCAGATCGACTTAACATTGATCTCCATCCCCGTCTTCTCGGTCAAAAAAGCCTTTTTGTCGCGCAGGATCTTGACTACACCCGAGCCGACAGTACCGAAACCGAGTATCCCCACATTTATGCTTTTCATCCCTCGACTCCTTTCAGTCGCTTGGTTCGACTGCGCTCACCATGCATCGGCGAACCATGCTGAGCGACTCGAAGCACGGGATGACCCTGAGCGATTTTTGCCGAATGGGTCATGCCTTCCCCTTTTTCAAATAATGGTTGACCGTGTCGCTGATTATGTTCCTGTGCCTGTCGTCAATTGACAGGAACATGAGCCTTGTATCATAGATAAGGTTTTTAACGATCTCTAAGGACTCCACGACTTTACCTATGAGCATTATCGGGTGAGGATCAAAAGGCAGCCTCACCTCAAGTGCCAGTTTCGTATCCGGATCAAATACCCTATTTGTCGTCAATAACATTCCGCCGAGGCTTAAATTCTTGGTCTGGGTTATGTCTATGCAATCCTCTTCTTCGAGCACCCGGTAAGAGACAATGAAACGGCCGCTGGCACGGACATGTTTTCGCCTTTCTGCTCCCGCGTATGACATATTTAGCCTCCTGTAAATTTGGTCGGGGAGGTGGGACTTGAACCCACGGCCTTTTGAACCCCATTCAAACGCGCTAGCCAAACTGCGCTACTCCCCGCTATCTCAAACGACCTCTTGTCCCGACGCTCGCCTTCGGCTCGGTCGGGATCCCGACTTCCGACGATTTTGTCGGAACGTCGGGAAACCCCATTCAAGCGCGCTACCAAACTGCGCCATCCCCCGGTCACTCGCTATGACTTAATCAATGCTTGAAGAACAATTTTTGTGTTTTTGAAAACATTTTGTAGGGACAGGTTTCAAACCTGTCCCTACAGCATATCATGTGTATTACTCTTCTTTCTTCTTCCTGCCCATTAGGTCCTTGAAAGCCTGAAGAGGAGATTTATTTTTATAGAGAACAAAGTAGATCTCCCGGGTTATCGGCATATCCACTTTATATTTCCTGGAAAGCGCGTAGGCTGATTTAGCCGTCGGCACACCTTCCGCGACCATCTGCATCCTGGCCTGCACCTGTTTTAAAGTCTTGCCCTTGCCTATCTCAACACCTACAAAGCGGTTGCGGCTGTAAGAGCTAAAACAGGTAGTGACCAGGTCCCCCAGCCCGCTTATGCCGCTAAAGGTATGCGCGTGAGCACCCATGGCGACACCCAACCTTGAGATCTCCGCCAAGCCTCTTGACAATATCGCGGCCTTTGTGTTCGTGCCAAACCCTAAGCCGTCGGATATGCCGCAGGCAATAGCAATAATATTCTTAAGGCTGCCGCCTAATTCCACGCCCATGACATCGCGGTTGGTATAAACCCTGAATCGCTCGGACATAAAAATATCCTGCGCGCGCACAGCTGCCGCGCCGTCGCCGGATGCCGCGACCGCTACCGTCGGCACACCCACAGCCACTTCATGAGCGATAGTCGGGCCTGAAAGTGCGACGAATTTAACCCGGCCCAATTCTTCGTGTATCAATTGGGCCATCGTCTTACCTGAGCCGATTTCTATACCCTTGGTCACGCTCACGAATATGGCTTGACGAGGATAGCCTAAGCGCTTGATTTTTTTGAGGACACTACGTAAATATTGAGACGGGGCCGCAAGCACTATCAGGCCTTTATTTTTGAGTGCCGCGCCCAGATCATGGGTGATCTCTATTGCCTTAGGGATTTTGATCCCCGGAAGAAATCTTTTGTTAATCCTGGTCCTGTTCACCCGTGCGACATAATCGCCGAACGCGCCCCAGATAGCAACCTTGTAACCCTTATGCGAAAGCAATATCGCAAGTGTCGTACCCCAGCCGCCGTCACCAATAACCGCGATATCAGGCTTGTTTATCATTAGCGTTTAGCTCAGTTTCTAAAAAATGGACCTTGGGATAAATGTGCGTAAGATTTGCCTCTTCTCTAGTGACAAAGCTTATCCCTACTTCAAAATCACCTAAATCGCCGGGAATAATACGCACCACTTTACCGATAACGCCGCTCTGATAAATAAGCGCGTTCTTTTCCAATTCACTGCAGATACTAAGCGTGCCGCGGTCAAATGCAAGCCAGAGTATATCGTCAATATTGACTTTCTCTGTTATTTTACAGAGCAGCCCAGTTTCGCTTACATTAGAAGTATAACCCGAAAGCAGCCTGGTGACAGTTTCCTTTTTGCAGACCTTGAAACTCAAGGGTGCCTCAAAATCCAACCTGATGAATTGCCTGCGCTCTGCTCCAACGTATATCAGATCCATAATAGCCCCCCTACAGACATTTGTAGGGACAGGATATCATCCTGTCCATTGTAGGGACAGGTTTGAAACCTGTCCCTACACGAGATTTATATCCGGCTGATTGGTCCTGGCCTTAGCCAGGTCCCAGACATAATCATAAAGATGCAAACCCTTGCTGGCGGCGATGATCTCGCCGTCGCCGACGCCGATTTCTTCGGCCATATACTGCTTGACCAGCTGCAGGCCGCCCAGGTTCGAAGGAAAACCTCCCCAAAGGTCCCAGGAGCGAAAATACAGGATAAAATGCAGCTTGCCGTAACGCACGCGCGTATCAATCAGGCGCAGGCACGGCGGGTCGTCTAATTTGATATCCGACGGCATACCGATCTCCATGATCGCCTGGTTTGTGCCGTGCCCCTGTGTCTTGTACATCTTTATCACTTCCTCGACCTGATTTACCTCAAGCGGCATTTCCCGGACCATCTCTTTGCCGTTGACATTATCTTTAAACCTGACTTTTGGCTCAACTAACCGTTCACCGTAAGTGTAATCTTCGGTTTCCGTCTTGGCGCCGGTCAAAAGATAGCTCAGGTATCCCTGGATATAATCCATATCTGTGGGCGCTGGTATTCCCATTCCTTCGGGGATGATCGGAATGATCTGATGCGCGGGTTTTTTCACCCTGATAGTGGCAAAATCAAACTCCAGGCGTTTCTGGCCGGCGTAGCTGCCGCGGGTGATCGTATAGACGTGGCCATTGCGCAGTATCTGGGATAGGCACTGGAACCATGCGTCGTCTAAGTCAAACGCTTCAATGTGTACCGGTTTCAAAAATTCTTCAGGCATGTTGCATGGCTTTCCTTTTATTTAAGCGGGCAACGGGAATCGAACCCGTGTAGGTAGCTTGGAAGGCTACTGTACTGCCGCTGTACTATGCCCGCGACATTATATTATGCAGCTTGTTGAGCCCCTGTCAATTTACAAGTCGGGGGCGAAATCCCGCCCGCGCGCTTACATAGCCTGGCGGGAGAAGGCTATTGTTCTACCACTGAACTACTCCCGCGGCGAAAATTCTTTCCCCACACCCCTTTTGTGTTTTTGAAAGCATTTTGTAGGGACAGGTTTCAAACCTGTCCCTACAGTATCATATCCGCTTCGCGGAGCTTTCAAAAACACATCACATCATTACACGGCGTTCGCAGATATGCGAACGGTCTTGCCGTTTTTCCATACCGCCAACGGCCGGCCGGTCTCTTTATGCCGCTCTACAACTGCCCGGACTGCTTTTTTTAACGCCGCTTCGGCCTTATCCTGCAAAGACATTCTTTTTTTCATTTATACCTCGCATCTCTTTGAATAATCGCAAATAAATTATCATTAATCACTACTCTATGGCCGTTTCGTCTCTTTGCAATCAATTCGGGTTTTGCCTTGGAATTATCAAACAACATCCAAGAATCAAGCGATGGCTCGTACAAGTTGAAAAAATTATTAACACCCCGCGCAAATCGTCTACGCACATCCTCTGCAGGCACATTATGCCCGCCATCCCTAACCCTGTCTTTGATACGCGCTATCGCTAATTCCGGGCTTGGGATCCAAAGGAAGAATAGATGTAGCGCGTATCCTTTCGTCTTTAACCCGGTGAGCAAATTCACGTACGTTTTACCGGATAATGTGGTTTCAAAAGCAAAATCGGCGCCTCGACGGGCATATTCATGAATTTGTTGAAGCACGAGTTTACCGGCCTTAATACGAGCGGCGCCGGGCCCAAATGGAGCTAAACCTTGGGCAATAAGATCGGCATTAACAAAGTTCGGACAGTTTACATAGTCAGGCAAGAACATTTTGGCAAATGTCGTCTTACCCGACCCATTTGGCCCGGCAATAATGTAAACTGATTTATTTTTCATAAACATGCTGCTTTATTTCATACATGGCGAACACCTTGGTTAAAATTACTGATAATTTATAGCTTTATTCTTTTAATATGTTCTTGGGGATATCAACTTGATACTTCTTCCCTCGTTCGTTAACTATTACCAACTTATCCTTTTCTATACTTAAAGAAGTAATAAACACCATTTGAACATCATATTCCAGGAAGTTATCTATACTAATCCTATATACTTCTTTTTCCCAAACCTTTGAATTTTTTTCCACATTCCATCCTTCAACATACCAAATATCAATTTTTTTACCGTTGATTTTTTCGTGTTTTGGCCAATGTGAAGCAATAAACTTTATCCCCTTGTAAATAACAGGAGAAAGCCCTGGTGGAATTCCTCGTTTTGCTTCAGCAATATTTATACTGAGAAGTAAACAACTAAGGATTCCGAGGGTAAGCCCGAAATTGATCATTCTTGTCATATACTTCCTCGCTTGTCGTTTGGCCATGCTCGCATAGTGCCATTATATGTTCCCTTGTCGGGAAAATTTAATGGGCAGGAGAGGATTCGAACCTCTGAAGCACAAGTGCAACAGATTTCAAGTGCCCCCAGATTACTCCGAGGCTTGGACTATCTCATCACCTTGGCTTTTAGCTTTAGGCGGTAGGCGCTTAGTCTCTGCACCTTCCCGGCGATTGGCCGGGCTTGGCTCAGGATTGCCCTTGAAAATATATCTCAAGGGGTTCCCTGAATTCACCTACTTTTCCATCCTGCCTTTCGACAAGACGCTGCGTTTACACAGTCTGCCCCCTTTGGCCACTTGGGTACCTGCCCATATTACATATTCATTGATCCAATTTTCAATAAGAACGAGCAAACGCTTATCATTATATCTTACATGAACCAAACCATAAGGCAATTTTCTATTACTCAAGTTTTGATTACCTCTTCGTATATATGGCTTAGTAAATTGCGATAAAGGTATTTTGGTTACATTATGCCAATATCCCTTTATTTTCTCTATGTCATGATACGGGTAAGCATAAAGATAGACCCTTAATCTTTCTTCGCTCACACCGCAGATATCTCTTAAAAACTTCAAAAAAGTTCTTACCATTTCAGGATTACTATTGGCAAAATCTACCGTATTCCCCCTAAGAGTTCCCTCCGCCCAATAAAGCATAATTCCCGCAGTTTTAATTTTTTGATCCGCCGCATCAATATTCTTCCGACTCTCAAATTGAGGTTTATCTTTATTAACAATATAATTGCATTCAGAAGGCAAGCGTCTCGATATATTGTTTTTATTCATATAATTATATAAAGCCCAGAAAGAAACGCCCAGTTCTTGCGCAATTTCTCTTATATTGCGTTCTTTCTCCCAATACAAATTCTTAACTATGTCGGCATTCAACTTACTCATAAATTTTATCTGTTCCGAATTATGCATTATTATAATAAGCTGGCGACCCGAATTGAACGGGCGACCCCCTCTTTACAAAAGAGAAGCTCTACCAACTGAGCTACGCCAGCATTCAACTTACACAGTGCGGGCATGCCCGCCCCTTAATCTAGTCAAATGAGCAAAAAGTGCTTTTAATTTGCAATACCCTGATCAATACAATTAAGGAAATAGGCAAAACTCCTTACTCTAGCAGGAACATCGATACATAAAAAACTATAATCTATTCTATGTGTAATTCTATATGCATCCTTAGCCTTCTTTTTATATCTCTGCCCAATAAGCTTTAAAATATCATCTATTATCTGAGCAGGCTTATCGTAATCTTCAGGATTATCATTGACTAAATTATAACCTGTTCGGCTTTGAATATATTCCGGAGTTAAAGACGGATGAATTCTTGAAAAAAAATTGTAATCCCCTAAAAACCAAGCTTCAATTTCTTTTATCGCAAAAATAAATCTCACCTTGCCCCTAAAAGCATAAGTCGCAAAAAGCCTTTCGATTTTATCAATTAGTGCATTCTTATTAGCACTTAGCTCAGGATTGAGATCTCTTACAGCAAACAAAAAATTGTATCCTTGCGAATTAATCATCGCATCTGCTCTTTCAAGCATTACACTTACAGCCCTTTCGTCACCACCGACATCATAAATTAGCACATAAAACTCTGGGTTTATTTTATTCCCCAACTCCAGTATTTGAGTTAATCTGTCACCTATCAACCTACAACTTACAGTTTTTAATTTTCCTGAAGTAAAATATTCACTTAATAATTTCTCTAAAAAAATACGCTCCGTTTGCCCCTCAACAAAGATACTAACTTTTTTCATGTTTATTTTCTTTATACATTTTACCCGAAAAGAAATCAAAAACATTTAGCCCCATTGTTTCAAATTCCTCAAATTTTTCCTTTGAGTTTAAATAATTAAACGAATCTACAACATGCCCTTGCCGTTCTAAAATATTTAAATATCGAACATTTGCCGCATTAATTAAGAATCTGTCATTTGAGGTAACTATCAACTGAATCTTGCTGCCAACAATTTTCTTGAAAAGTAAATTTGTTATTTTTGCGGCTCGTTCATAGTCCAATCCTTCACCTAAATCGTCAATTGCGACCGTACAATATTTATTCATTTTTAAGATATACTCAATTATTACTATTAAAGAAAAAGCTCTAAACATACCCTGCGACATAAAAAGTTGATTGGTCAAACAAGACAAATCTGTTTCTTGCAATTCAACTAGCCGTAATCCTGGTGGAGCATTAGGAATCAACCCTGAAGTTATTTTTATATCCTTTATGGGATATCCAACCTCACAAAAATCCTTGATAATGGACTCTCGGATATGGGGATCCTTCAGGGCCTCAACAAGAAGGTACGGAACGGTGTTCAAATTTTCTAATAAGGCTGCTGGCGTATTGGGTATTGTAACTTCGTTAGGCCTTGTGCCAGTAAAAGTATAACCATAGAAATTCTCTGACCAGTTAATTAATTCTTCAAAAAATGGAAACTCTACTCTGTCTCTCCTAACGCTCAGAGTTAATTCATTTTTCGGAGGAAAGATTTCAATGAGCTTCTTCTCACGAAAGGAATATAACGCCCCCTTGTCTTCCTCCCGCTTGAGTAATTCATTACCGTTCTGGGTTATTGTCTCTTTAACAACAACATTTTTGACTATATTTAATTTATACTCGTAGATCTCATTATTATCTAAATTTTTAAATTCTAATTCCCAGCAACCTTGTGTCTTAACTTTCTTTGTTAGAATTTTAGTAAGATTCGAGATTATGTTCATCAGGCGAGTCTTTCCTGTGGCATTTAGTCCAACTATGAGATTAACAGATCCGAGATTAACATCTCTAACTCGCCAATAATTTGGTTCGCTTTCGTGTTCAAAATAATTTATTTTCTGTAGGATCATTTACCCGCCTCCTCTTGAACTACAAATTACCTCAGAATATCCCTATCCCAATCTTGTCTAAACATAATTTAATAATACCACAATAATATCAACGGTTTTCCGTAGCAAGAACACGCCAATAATGATTCTCTTTATTTAACTCGACTTCTTTACCGCCTCAGGGATTTTAGCAATAATATCCGAGGCAAGCAAGCAAATCTGTGTTTTTTCTTTTGCCGCCAGGTCGCCGGCTAAACCGTGCAGATAAACCGCGTATTGTGCCGCCTCAAATGCGCTCAAGCCCTGGCCCAAAAACGCGGCAATAATACCTGTGAGCACATCGCCGCTGCCGGCCTTAGCCATGCCGGGATTGCCGGTCTTATTAATATACAGCTTACCGCGCGCGTCAACAACTACCGTATGATGCCCTTTTAAAACCAGGACGACTTTATGGCGCTGGGCAAATCTTCGCGCGACACCTTCCCTGTCCGCTTGCACTTGTTTAACACTTACGCCTAGTAAACGAGCCATTTCGCCCGGATGAGGCGTTAATACCGTCGTTCGTCGTCCGTCGTTCGTCGTTCGTAAAAAGTGCAAATGCCCAGCTAAAGCGTTCAATCCATCGGCATCAATGACCATCGGCTTGGTTATCCCGCTGATCACTTTCCGCGCCAACGCTTGCGTTGACTTATCTTGAGACAAGCCCGGGCCAACCACCACTACGTCCACGGACTTTATAAAATCTTTTATTTGCTTATAACCGCTAAGACTTAATGCACCCTGCCGCGTTTGGGGCAGAGGCAAAGTCATTACTTCCTTAGGTTTTATTTTAATGACGCCCGAGTTTATGCTCTTAGGGATCCCCAGCGTCACCAGGCCGGCACCCGCGCGCATTGCCGACTCAGCACACAAGACTGCAGCGCCTGAAAATTTGGCGCACCCGGCGAGAATAAAAATATGCCCGAAGTCGCCCTTATGCGCGGCCGGCTTCCTTTGTAACAATCGCGAAGGCAGTCGCATAATTTTTTACGTGAGATATGGACAGCAGAACTTTGAGGCCCTCTCCTTTGCCGTTTAGGATCATGCAAACGGGTTTGCCTTCTTTATCGTTTAAGATCTGCACATCTTTCCAATTCAGCTCCGGCTCTCCCATGGCCTTAAACACTGCCTCTTTAGCGGCAAACCTGCCGGCAAGATGCTGATACAGACTTCCGCGCAGCTTGGCATTATCCAATTCAGCTTTCGTAAAAACGCGGCCCAAAAAAGCGTCGCCCCATTTCTCCGCTGCCTGGCGCAAACGCCGGACCTCTGTAATATCCACACCCGTGCCGATGATCATATTATTAATCTTTGGCTGCGTCGTTCGGCTAAGGTAACGATGCCCGTTTCGTATTTCGTCGTCCGTCTTTCGTCGTCCGTATTCCGTAGTTTAACGATATACGAAATACGAACGACGGAAGACGAATACCGATACGGGCTTCGTTGCCGTAACCTTAACCAATCAACATCTTCATTTCTTCTACCGCCCGGGCCAGGCCAATAAAAACCGCGCGCGAGATGATGGAATGCCCGATGTTCAACTCCTCAATTTCGCCTATCCGCGCTACACTTGAAACATTTTGATAATCTAACCCGTGGCCGGCATTGACCACTAACCCCAAGCTCCCGGCGTAGGAAGAGGCATTCTCTATTTCCAACAGATATCTCCGGCGCTCGCTGCTTGTTTTGGCGTTAGCATACCTGCCGGTATGCAATTCTATTATTTTTGCGCCTGTTTCAAGCGCCGCCTCTATCTGCTTAGTGTCCGGGTCAATAAATAAACTTATCTCTATTTTACGCGCCTCAAGCGCGGAGACCGCTTCTTTTACTCTTTTAAAATTTTTCCGGGTATCCAGGCCGCCTTCGGTGGTCAGCTCCTGTCTTCTCTCCGGCACCAGCGTCGCTTGATCAGGCCTAAGCGAGCAGGCAATGCGCACAATCTCAGGCGCAATGGACATCTCCAGGTTCAACCTGGTTTTAATTAACCGGCGCAGCTTTTTTACATCCGCGTCATTAATATGCCGACGGTCCTCGCGCAGATGTGCCACGATACTGTCGGCTCCCGCGGCCTCACAGGCTAAAGCCGCTTTTATCACATCGGGCTGGCTGCCTCCCCGCGCCTGCCTTAACGTGGCGACATGGTCAATGTTAACGCCTAGTTTGAGCATCCTGTTTTTTCGGTTTGTTACTTAATTAAACCTATTCATCTCACCGCTGACATAGAACCAAAGCATAATCGCTATGGCCAGCGATATAAGCTTGAGCCAGGGATGATAAGTAAACCAGTGCGCGATCCTGCAGCTAAGTTTTATTTTTTCTTTACTCATCTTCTTTTTTTATCTTGATGATCTCTTTTATCCTGGAAATAAGTTCTTCGCGGCCAAGGTCTTTGTAGAGCATCCCGCGATAGACCAGCGAGATATCCTGGCGCTCTTCGGAAACCACGATAATAATGGCGTCGGTCTCTTCGCTTAAACCGAGCGCCGCCCTGTGGCGCGTGCCAAACATCCGGCTCAATTCCTGGTTCGGCGAAAGGGGAAATAAGCAACCCGCGGCCATGACCCGGCCGTGCTGGATGATCATGCCACCGTCATGCAATATGCTCCTGGGCGTAAACACAGATTCGATCAATTCCGAAGATACGCGCGCCTCGATCGCCACACCGCTGGAGGCAAAGGTATGCAAGGGTTCGTTTTTTTCTATAGCGATCAAAGCGCCGATACTATCCCTGGCCAGGTTGTCGGCGGCAACAGAAATTTCCTTAAGAATACGGTCCCATTCTTCTTCTCTTAAAGAAGGGATAAAAAGGTGCCGCTGGCCAAGGCGCGCCAGGCCCTGCCTGATCTCCGGGTGAAAAATTATTAAAAGCGCTATAATAGATATACCAAAGAGCTTTGTCAAAAGCCAGTCCAGCACCACGAAATTCAGCCTCTGGAACACAAAAAAAGCCACCAGCAGCATCACGATACCGCGCAGGACCTGTATAGCGCGCGTGCCTTCAAAAAAAAGCATCACGTGATACATCATGAACCAAAGTATGGCTATCTCTACTAACGGTTTCCAGAATGGAATCACATTATACATAGCCACCTTATGCTTAAAAAAATATTCAAATTGTTTTGTAGGGACAGGTTTAAAACCTGTCCCTACAGGCAATTATTAAGCGCTATTTATAGCCGAGAGCACACGCAGTGCCTGATGCGCCGCCGAGACATCATGCACCCGGACCAATTTTGCTCCTCTTGACACCCCCGCCACTGACGCCGACACTGTCCCGCAGAGACGCCCTGAAACATCGGCATCAAGAATTTTTCCGATAAACGATTTGCGCGAGGCACCGATCATGATCGGACGGCCGAGCACCTTAAACTCATCCAGCCGCTTTAATATTTCCAGGTTATGCCGCAGAGTCTTACCAAAACCCAGGCCAGGATCGATGACGATCTTTTCCCTGTCAATCCCCGCGTCAAGCGCGCGCTTTATAGCCAGAGATAAATAATCGATGACCTCGTCCACCACGGAAGAATAACGCGGGTTAACCTGCATTGTGCGCGGATTTCCCCGCATATGCATGATCACCACCGCCGCTTTATGCGCCGCGACGGCCCTGGCTAATTTCAGGTCGCGCAGGCCGGTTATATCATTGACCATAACAGCACCCGCCGACAACGCCGCCTCTGCCACAGCCGGCTTATAAGTATCTATGGAAATCGGAGCCTTAACTGATCTTGCTATCCGCTTTAACGCGGGGATGACCCTCTTTAATTCTTCCCTTATGCTAACCGCCTTTGCTCCGGGCCGGCTGCTCTCTCCGCCGATATCAATAATATCAGCCCCGTCATCCACCAATTGCAAAGCATAATCAACTATGGAATTAACGGTTTTGTCCGCATCTACGGACGACGGACGACGAACGACGAACGACGAATATAATCCATCGCCGCTAAAAGAATCCGGGGTCAGGTTCAAGATCCCCATAATAGCGGCTTTCCCGGCAGTCAAATTAATCTTATACCGGCCCAGGTCCAGCCGGAAACTTTCTTTTTGATAATTAGCCAACGCCAGAGACAACTCGCGCCCCATGCCGTCGAGCCCGAAGGGTTGGACCTTAAGCTTTTCGCTCAAGCGGCCAAACTGCGCCAGGTTCCCCATCAACAGGCAGTCAGTTGTCTTTACGCCTCCGCTAAGCGCCGTGCGCGCGATGGCGGCATCGCCGCCTAAGGAAAGCATTTCCTGCTTGAGAATGTTTGCTTTTATATTAGTTATAGAATCCAGCTGGACAAGGCAGGCTAGAGCTTTAGGAAGCATGATCTTGACGCCATAGGCATCAACGCGGATCCGGCGCATCAGCTCCCGGATATCCTGCTTGCGGTTAATCTTTGCCTGGAGTACACGCATTTATATTTGAGCTACGCGACATCCTTTTTTTCAATACCTAATAATTTTTTCACGCTCTCGGCATCGAGCACTTCTTTTTCCAGCAGTGCCGCGGTCAGGATCTTTAATTTATCCTGGTTCTGGCGCAATATATCCTTAGCCCCGGTATATGCCGCGTCGACTATCGCCTTGACCTCTTCGTCAATAAGGCGGGCAGTTGAATCGCTGTAGTTCTTCTCTTCCATTATATCGCGGCCTAAGAATACCAACCCTTCGTGCTTGCCCAAAGTGACATTGCCCAGCTTATCGGACATGCCGAATTGCGTGACCATTCTCCGCGCCAAAAGTGTGGCCATCTCCAGGTCATTCTGGGCGCCTGTGGTGACTTCGTTAAGGTTGATCTCTTCGGATGCCCGGCCGCCGAGCATCATGGTTATCTCTTCTTTAAGCTGTGACTTGGTCCAGTAATGCCTGTCTTCCACGGGCGGCGTAAAGGTATAACCGCCGGCAAGGCCGCGGGGAATTATAGAAACCTTCTTTAAAGGATTAACCTCGGGAAGTAAAAGAGATAATAAGGCATGCCCGGATTCATGAAGGGCGGTGATCTCTTTTTCCTTCTTGGAGATGATGTGGCTCTTCTTCTCCGGCCCCATCATCACCCTTTCCACGGATTTTTCGAAATCGATCTGCTCAATAGAATCCTTACTATACCTTGCTGCCAATAGTGCCGCTTCGTTGCAGAGATTGGCCAGGTCCGCGCCGGAAAATCCCGGGCTCTGCGAGGCAATAGAGCGCAGATCTACTGCCGGGTTCAATTTTAATTTACGCACGTGGACCTTTAATATTTCTTCACGGCCCAAGATATCCGGCAGGTTAACCACAATATTACGGTCAAACCTTCCGGGCCGTAAAATCGCGGGATCCAGGGTATCCGGCCGGTTGGTGGCGGCGATCAATATCAGCCCCTGCACCGTGTCAAAACCGTCCATCTCTACGAGCAAGGCATTAAGGGTCTGCTCGCGTTCGTCATGCCCGCCGCCGATACCGGAAAAACGCAGGCGGCCCACAGCATCTATCTCATCAATAAAAATGATAGCGCCCTTACCCGAAGCTTTGGAGGCGCGGCGGCCCTGTTCAAAAAGGTCACGCACGCGGCTGGCGCCCACTCCGACAAACATCTCCACGAAATCCGAACCGCTGATAGAGAAAAACGGAACACCCGCTTCTCCGGCCACGGCCCTGGCGATCAGGGTCTTGCCGCAGCCCGGTGGGCCGACCAATAACACGCCCTTGGGGATCTTGCCGCCCAGTTTCTGGAACTTCTTCGGGTCTTTTAAAAACTCGATGACCTCCGTAAGTTCCTCTTTGGCTTCATCAACGCCGGCCACATCGTTAAAAGTCACCCGCTCGTTATTTGTTTCGCTGTGCATCTTTGGCCGCATCTTACCGAAGGTCATTATCTTGTTGCCTAATTGTTCCCCGCGAGCAGCCATCATCCACCAAAAAAATATCAGAAGCAGGATCGGCCCAAGATTAAAAAGCAGGCTTGTCCAGAAGGTCCGCAGCGCAACCACGTTGAAATCGCGCAGGTTCCTGGTCATCAAAGCCAGCAATTCCGGGTCGTTTTCCGGGATATTCACGGAAAATTTAGAGCCATCGGTATACTCGCCGCGAACCACATTTTCAACCTTGGTCAAGGTTACCACTTTAAGCTTATCCGGGGTATCCTTAACCAAGCGGTAAAAATTACCGTAGGCCAATTCTTTGGTAACGCCGGCAGGATTAGTATTCAAAAGATTGATGATCGCAAAGAATACTACCAGGCCGATGACCCAGCCAATCGGAAAACGTTTCATTATATTGTTCTGTTTAAGCATATTGTTTGCCATTGTTTAGCCATCCTTTTTTAGATAAATATTATATACTTAACTATATATAAAATCAAGGGGAAAAGGGGAAAAGGGGACAGCGACTTTTTTTTATGCGAGACAATCATGCGTGAAAAAAAGTCGCTGTCCCCTTTTCCTATAATAGAAACACAGACTATCCTTTTTCTTAACTACGGAGACAGCGCAAGGCAGGTCAACTACGGAACCTGTGGGGCGGTTTAAGGCCATATCCTCCACTTCATTGATGTGCCTGAAAGTGATCCTGCGCGTATCGCCTTTAAGCGCTCTAAAGATGTTCCTGACAACCATCCGCCGCAGCGCCTGATGCATATTGACGAATCTATCCAGGCCTATCTTAGTTGCTCGAGCAGGAGTAACTGAGGCGGCTCGGCGGCGCAGATAATCATAATCGCAGGC
>JAUYEC010000002.1 GCA_030691585.1 Candidatus Omnitrophota bacterium | reverse complement strand
AGAATGTCCGCAGCGAAACCACGTTGAAATCGCGCAGGTTCCTGTTCATCAAAGCCAGCAATTCCGGGTCGTTTTCCGGGATATTCACGGAAAATTTAGAGCCGTCGGCATACTCCCCGCGGACCACATTTTCAACCTTGGTCAAGGTTACACTTTTGAGCTTATCAGGAGCATCCTTAACCAAACGGTAAAAATTACCATAGGCCAATTCTTTGGAAACAGCGGCAGGATTAGTGTTCAGAAGATTGATGATCGCGAAGAACACTATCAAACCAATGACCCAGCCGATGGGAAAACGTTTCATTATGTTATTCTTTTTAAGCATATTGTTTGCCATTATTTAGCCATCCTTTTTAGACAGGTATTATATACTTAACTATATATAAAATCAAGGGAAAAGGGGACAGCGACTTTTTTTCACGCATGATTGTCTCGCATAAAAAAAAGTCGCTGTCCCCTTTTCCTATAATAGAAATACAGGCTATCCTTCTTCTTAATTACAGAGACAGCACAAGGCAGGTCAACTACGGAGCCTGTGGGGCGGTTTAAGGCCATATCCTCCACTTCATTGATGTGCCTGAAAGTAATCCTGCGCGTATCGCCTTTAAGCGCTCCAAAAATGTTCCTGACAACCATGCGACGCAGTGCCTGATGCATATTGACGAATCTATCCAGGCCTATCTTAGTTGCTCGAGCAGGAGTAACTGAGGCGGCTCGGCGGCGCAGATAATCATAATCGCAGGCCGCTGAGTCGCTCATATTTACCAGCACTTCCCGGATATTTAAATTATATTCTTTTTCTAACAGAGGCAGAAGCTTATTACGGATCTTATTCCTGAAATATATGTCCTCTTTATTACTGGCATCCCTGCGCGGCCTGATCCCTCTTTTTTTTAGAAAAGCTTCGATCTGGCTCCTTTTTATCTCGATCAACGGGCGGATGATCACTTGCCCCCTCATGTTTCTTTTGGGCAGGATGCCGGCCAGGCCGTAGAGCCCGGTACCGCGCAAGATACGCATCAGCACCGTCTCAGCCTGGTCGTCAAAATGATGGCCAAGTGCAATCTTGTTAGCCTTGTTCTCTCTAGCGACTTTGCATAGAAAATCCAACCTGGCATTACGCGCGGCTTCTTCAACTGAACCGCCGGAAGATAACTTACCCGCCTTAAGCCTGGCGAAAAAAAACGGCAGGCCGAGTTTTGCGGCTACGCCTCCGACAAAAGCAGCGTCTATGGCCGATTCTTTTCTCAACGCGTGATCCAGGTGTGCCACGAACAAAACAAAACCCAGTTCCTTCCTTAACTGATCGAGTAAAAATAATAGCGCCAGCGAATCCGGGCCGCCGGACACGCCGGCAACGATACGGTCGCGCTTATTGATCAAATTATATTTTTTAACAGTTTCTTTGAACTTTTGTAGAAGCATAATATAAGAAAACCCCCTGCGACATGATCGCCGCAGAGGGTTTTTAGACTGACCTTCCGGCTCTTAAAACTTTACACTGACTTTGCCGCTATTGGCATACTCATCGGCCGATATTTGATTGTCCTTATTGGTATCCATTTCATTAAAGTATTGGTTATACCGCGCGCGGGCTTCTTCCCGGGTGACTTTTTTATCCTTATCCTGGTCGGCCGCAGCGAACGTCTCGGTTTTTTCTCCCAAAACTTCATCATCGTTAAGGATGCTGTCGCCGTCCTTATCGGCCGCGTTGAACCTCTCGTCGCAGTATGCTTCCATTTCTTCGTGGGTGACAAAAACGCTATTATCCCTGTCGATCTTTTGAAATTCGGAGCGCCTGGCGGCCTGCGTATCGGAATCTTCGGCAAAGGCAGCAACGCCGCTTGTTAACACGAGACAAAAAAACATTACTCCTAATCTAAGCGTTTTCCCCATGGTTTTCCTCCGTAAAATGGTGGCGGCGAGAGGATTTAAACCTCTGACAAATCGGGTATGAGCCGACTACTCTATCAGGCTGAGTTACGCCGCCAAAATTTCTTTACCTGAATATCTTCTTTGCGAACAACAAATAACCCACGGCGACGGAATTTAAAGCCGCGATAACCACGATGCCGGCACCTATGTCTTTGATCAGGCGGATCTTGGTATGATACTTTTCCGTGAGCATGTCCATCATCAATTCTATGGCCGTATTAAAGATCTCCGCCATAAAAACCAGCGTTATTGTAGCACACAATACGGTTAATTCAATGGCGTTCAATTTAAAGTGCAGGCCCGCCAGAAACGCCGCAATGCCGGCTAGAAAAATGATGCGCATATTACGGTGGTATAAAAAAAGGTAAACTATGCCCTGGATAGCTATCCTGAAACTCTCCCTGAAGGGCCCGACTTTAAAAATATTGCGGAAAACGCCGTTTTTTGCCACCTTATTTCCTCCTATACGCGTCCAGATATGAATCGCAGTAAATATTTTTATTCAAAATAAGTTCAGCGGTAATAAGGGCATCCACCAGGTCCTTATCCAGCGGGTCAAGGATCGCCGCGTCAAGCCCGTAAGCCACAGCCATAGTCAAGAAAGTGCGGTTGATCAGATTCCTGGCACTCGTCCCCTGCGAGACATTGCTTAAACCCACCACAGTCTTAGGGGACGGTTCAGAAATTATTTTAAATTCACGGATAGACTCCAGGATATCACGCATTTGGGCTTGTGCTACATTCACCGGCATGACTATTGGGTCAAGAAAAAGGTTCTCCGTGGAAAAATCCTGGTCAGCGCAGGCCGAAACGATTGTAGCGGCCAATTCAAGGCGCTGGTCCCTGTTCTGCGGAATGCCTTTGGCGCTAATGGTCAAACCGATAAGCCCGGCATTATATTTTTTAGCCAGAGGAATAAGCAGATTAAGCTTCTCAAGGTCAGCCGTAGTAGAATTAATGATGATATTGCTTCCCGCGGCCTTGAGCCCTGATTCAATGACCTGCGGTTTAGAGGAATCCAGGCACAATGTTTTATCGGTGACTTCACGGACTACTTCAACCAGCCACTGAATATCAATTACCGGCTGTTTTGACGCCGGGCCGCAGTTTATATCCAGGGCGTCCGCGCCGTTCTTTATCTGCTCCAAGGCGCACTTCTGCACCACCGCCTTATCTTTTTCTTTTATCGCCGCGGCAATATTGGCGTACATGCCGTTGATGAGTTCACCGATGATGAACATTTTCTTAAATAGGGGACAGCGACTTTTTTTTCAGTCGCTGTTCGCCAGCGGGAAAAAAAGTCGCTGTCCCCTATTTCCTATTTCCCCATTAAATTTTCAATATGTTTCTTCACTTTCTCAATCGCCGCCGGATGGCGCATCACCAAAATATCGGCACCTGCCTGAAGAAGTGCCGCGGCAGTCATCGCTTCCCAGATGATCCCCTGCTCTAAACTGACCTTCGCCTCTTTTGCCTTCCATGCCTCAAGCCCGACAAAGCAGATAAACGGCGAGGCAACGGTCTTGTCGCCCGAAAGAGCCGCCAGGCGCGCGCGCTCCATAATTGAATACGCGTATTCCAAACCGTAGCCCAGGGCGCCGGTAGTCGGATCAATGACAATGCGCTCCAAGGGTAACCCCATATCCGAGATCAAAATATTGAGCTGTTTAGCTATGTTTATATCAATAGGTGATTCCGCGATGATACTGTGGCCGTCGGCAAGACAGGCGGCTGTCAAAGTCTTATAATTATCCTGCGTGGCACAGCCGATCAGGCATTGCCTGCCTTTTAAGGCCTCGCTGACAGCCGGCAGGACCGCGTTATCTTTTTCTTTGTCACCGCTGCCGATGACGATCATAGGCAGGCCGAATTTTTGCGCCAAACCGCTAGCGAGTTTTGCCTCATCGGCAGCGCTCCTGTTGCCGTAATCCGGATGTGAGCCTGCAAGGCGCAGGCATAGCGCTTGCGCCTTATATTTATTAACACAGGCTTCGGCCCAGGCAAAAGGATCTTTGAGGCTTTCTCCCCAGGCGGTTTTAAGTTCCTGCGGCCAATCCGCGGGATTTACATCCCAGATCTCAAAAGCGGCAAACGGGGCATTCGGTATTTTTCCTTCAGAAAATAAAAACGGTAAAGTCTCCTGGCCGCCCACCTTGATAATACCCGCCGGCCCGGCATTGCCTATAGCAACCTCGGCGATCTTACCGGACCATTTTTCTACTGCTGGCTGCAAAACCATATTTTTTCTCCCAGTTGACGAAGGGCGCCCATTACAGGCGCGCTGTCAAGAAGCTCCATAAGTGTACCGCCATTACGGCTGATTTTCTCTACGGCCTCATCGTAAGGTAGACAACCCAGAAAATCGAGGCCCGTAACTTGAATTTTACTGTAGGGGCGGGTTTGAAACCCGCCCCTACAAAGATCTTCGCGATTGATAATAAGCCACGACTTCTTAATATCGATCTTAAGTTCCCGCGCCAGTTCTGCGATCCTGGAGGCGGCCTTAAGCCCGGCGGAGGTGGCATCGGCAACCACGATCAGCGCGTCGGCGCGCCGCGTGGTGCGCCGCGACAAATGCTCCAGGCCCGCTTCATTATCAATGATGACATAGCGGTAATCCCGGATCAAATCCTCCATTACACCTCGTAAAACATTATTCACGTAGCAATAACAACCCGGGCCCTCGGACCTGCCCATGGAAAGACAATCTATTCCATCACCCTCGGTAACCGCCGATTGAACGCGGTACTCCACAAACCTGTCCTTGGTCATGCCCGCGGGGATATTTTCCGGGTGGGCCGCGACTTCATCGACGATACTGCCGATGGTCGTTGCTTGCGTCAGCCCCAATGCTTCGGCAAGATTAGAGTTCGGGTCGGCATCCACCGCTAAAACCGGGCCGCAGTTGTTTTCTTTTAATAAACGCGCCAGGAGTGCGGCAATAGTGGTCTTGCCAGTTCCGCCCTTGCCGGCTAATGCGATAATGTAGCTCATATTATTCGATGTAGGGACAGGTTTCAAACCTGTCCCTACTGGCTAGGGAATCTTTTTAGGTCCGTATGCGGGAAAAACAACGCCGCCATATACTCATCCATATAACACGGATCAACCGACAATTCAAAATATGTTATCCTGCCTGCTATATCTTCGCCGCACTTATAAGCCTGCGCGGACAAGAGCATAAGTGTCGCACCCGCAAGCGCCGAATTACCGAGAAATTCCAGCTTTTCCCGTGGGACATCCGGCAACAACCCTATGGCTACGGCATTTTCAATATCAAGACAGGTGCCGAATCCCCCTGCGATATAGATCTTTTTTATCTTGGAGAAATCGGTGGCCATATGCCGAGCCAGAATTGATACTGCCGAATACACCGCGGCTTTGGCGCGTTTAAGATTTTCAATATCCGCTTCGGTAATAACTATGTCCTCCGCGGTATCCGTTTCCTCTTTATAAGCCACCACAAATTCATTCCCTGAAACAGAAGCGCGGATACGCTTATCCGAGCCAACCTTCAATTTTCCGCTCCTGTCGATAAGGCCCGCGCGCAATAATTCCGCCAGCAGGTCGATATATCCGGAACCGCAAATACCGCGCGGCTTACCTCCGCCGATAGCCTGAAAATCCAGGCGGCTGCCGGGCATAATCTTTACTTTTTGTATAGCGCCACCTGACGCGCGCATGCCGCATGCAACACCGCTCCCCTCAAACGCGGGGCCGGCACTAGCGGCGGAGGCAACAATAAAATCCTTATTACCCAGCGCGATCTCGCCGTTTGTGCCGATGTCAATAAGGATACTTAAATCCTGCTCTTTATACATCCCGCTAAAAAGAATACCTGCAGTGGTGTCACCCCCTACATAACTCGAAACTCCCGGCACGCAGCTTAAAAGGCCGCGCGGGTTGATATTGATGCCTGCCTCCGAGGCGCGGATCACCGGGATAAAATTGGCGGTAGGCACATAAGGCTCCCGGCGGATGTAAGCCGGGTCGATATTCAACAAAAGATGTGTCATTGTGGTGTTCCCGGTGCATAAGACGCAGGTCACGTCGTTTAAATGTACGCCGTGTTCTTCTATTAATTCCCTGGACATCTCGTTGATCGCCTCAACCACGGTATTGTGCAGTTTCTCCAGGCCGCCCTTTTCCTGGGCGTAGATGATACGGCTGATCACATCGCTTCCGAAAGCCGCCTGTTTATTATAAACTGCCTTGGTGCCCAAAACACCCCTTGAATTAAGGTCAACCAACTGCCCCGAAATAGTAGTAGTGCCAATATCAAAAGACAGGCCGAAATTTTTTGCCGAAGTATCCCCCGGCTCTATGGAAATGATCTCCAGGCCGTCGTTTCTTCTGCCGATGGTCACCGTGACCTTCCATTCGGAATCCCTGAGCAATTCGCTTAACCCGCGGATATTGCTCAAGCCCGTCTGTATGGCCCCAAAATCGCCCAACTGCCTGATCTGATAATATAACCTTTCCAGGTCAGAGGCCCTGTCCTCGAGGCTCGGCACCGACAGCTCGAGAAATAATTTCGCGGCCAGCGGCGACCGCGCGAAAACATCTTCCCTTATGCCGCTTTTTACCGGCTCAATTTCTTCAGGCGCGTTAAAAAAACCTTTTAACCTGTCCTGCAATTCGGGCGAACTTAGTTCCGCGTAATCAAGTTTAGAACCTTGCGGCACCTCAACTTCCAGGTCGCTGTGCACTGTTGTCTGGCAGGCCAGATAAAAATTCTGCTTCCTTTGCTCAAGGGTTATTGCCCCGCCCGGCTGGGTGAGCACTTTACCGCTCTTGACGATGACCTTGCATTTCCCGCAGACGCCGTCGCCGCCGCAGGCGGAATTGATA
>JAUYEC010000016.1 GCA_030691585.1 Candidatus Omnitrophota bacterium | reverse complement strand
GGCAATTTTCTTTAATCGGAGCTCCTGTTTCAAGCGGCATATCAGTGAGTATGGTCACCAGGCGCAAACGGCTGCCGAACTCGGGATTAACCAGCAAATTATTCCTGCCTATCCAGCCCAGTCCGGCAAGAAAGGCGATCTTACGGTGAGAAAGATGCGCCGTATGCTTCTGCCAATCCAGGACCTGAGAGGCGGGAACCGGCAGCGCAAGATAGCCTTTTTTATCCAAATAGGCTGTGGTTTTCAAGGCTATCTGGTCAAGCAACAGATTTACCGTGCGGTAATGGTATGAATACAGACGGGTCGGCGCCTCAGCTATATCTTCCATCACTAGATCATTGAGCCGCATACCCAAGCAAATTGCCCGATCTAACTTTTCTAATAGCCGCGCGGAAAACGCGAATTCATTTTTTATCTCTTTGATATCGGCGACGCCAAAGAGATCCGCGCCGGCATCCAGGCAGAATTGCTTTAATCCTATGTAATTTTTATCTTTATCCATCTCAGTTTTGTAGGGGCGGGTTTAAAACCCGCCCCTACAGTGCCGTGTATTTTTTCAAATATACCATCAAAATAGAGATTGCCGCCGGGGTTATACCGGATATGCGCGATGCCTGGCCAAGGCTTATCGGCTTAAAAGAACTTAATTTTTCTCTGATCTCCCGCGAAAGGCCATGGACGATCCCGTAATCAATCCCGGCAGGAAGCCGGATCTTCTCCAAGTGCTTAAATTTCTCCACTTCTTTTAACTGCCGCTGGATAAACCCGGAATATTTTACCTCGATCTCCACCGCGCGGCAGGCGGCATCGGGGATATCCAAGCCGATAAAATTTATCTTCTTTAAATCCTCCATGGTGACTTGCGGCCTCTTTAATATCCCTTCTAAGGTAACGGATTTCTTTAACGGGGCGCTGCCTAAAAGTAAAAGCGCTTCATTTATTTCCGGGCCGGGCTTAAGATGGTGCGCCTTCAAATAATCTATGCCTTCATCTACGGTTTTTTGCAATTCTTCTAAATTCAGATAATCATTGCGGCTGACTAACCCGGCCTCATAACCGAACTTTCCCAACCTCAAGCCGGCATTGTCTTCACGCGTAAGCAGGCGATACTCAAGGCGCGAGGTAAACATCCGGTAAGGCTCTTCTGTGCCTTTGGTCGTAAGATCGTCTATTAAAGTCCCGATATATCCGGTGGAACGGTCCAGAACCAGCGGCTCTTTGTTTGCGAAGCGGTGCGCCGCGTTGATCCCCGCAATTAATCCTTGTGCAGCCGCCTCCTCATAACCGGTAGTGCCGTTGATCTGCCCGGCTAAATACAGGTTCTTTATTAATTTTGTCTCCAATGACGGATACAGCTGTGTCGGCTCGACCACATCATGTTCTATGCCGTAGCCATAGCGGATGACCAAGGCATTTTCTAATCCCTCAATGGAATGTATCAAATCTAGCTGGACCTCTTGCGGCAGGCTCGTAGAAAGGCCGTTTAAATAAATTTCGTCGGTAGCCAGGCCCTCTGGCTCTAAAAACACCTGGTGCCGCGTTCTTCCGGCAAACTTGACCACCTTGTCTTCAATAGACGGACAATACCTCACTCCCGTGGCCTTGATAATGCCGGCATAAAGTGGTGATTTATCCAAATTGTCCCGGATGATCTTATGCGTAAGCTCGTTGGTATAGGTGATGTGACAGGGGACTTGTTTTTGGATTAAGCCTTTTGTGGAAGAAGAAAAAGGCCTGGGTTCGGCGTCCCCGAGCTGAACGATCAGCCGGGAAAAATCAATGGAGTGGCGGTCAATACGCGCGCAGGTTCCGGTTTTAAACCTCAAGATACGAAAGCCTAAACCCCTCAAATCCCTGGGCAGGCTCGTTGCCGACGGCTCGTTGATCCTGCCTCCGGAGACGTGTTTGAGGCCGACGTGGATCAGCCCGTCTAAAAATGTGCCTGGAGAGATCACGACGCAGGTGGCAGATATCTCTTCGCCTTTGTCCGTAACTACGCCTTCGACCGCCCCGTCGCGGACAACCAGACTGTTTGCAAGGGCAGCCTGGACGGTCAAATTCTCCTGCCGGCTTACGAGATCCTGCGTATATTTAAGGTATAGATATTTATCGATCTGGGCGCGCGAGGACTGAACTGCAGGGCCCTTGGAGGCATTAAGCATTCTGAACTGTATCGCGCAGGCATCGGCAGCGCGGCCCATCTGGCCACCGAGGGCGTCGATCTCTTTAACCAGCTGCCCCTTGCCCACTCCGCCGATAGCAGGGTTACAACTCATCAGGCCAATTGTATCCCGGCTCATGGTCAGCATCAAAGTCGAACAGCCAATCCTGGCACTTGCAAGTGCCGCTTCAATGCCGGCGTGCCCGCCGCCTATTACGATTACGTCAAAGTCAGTCATAATAGATAAAATACCTACTGGTCGTTCGTTGTTCGTCGTTCGTCTTCCGTATTTCGTTAAATCTTTTACGAACAACGGTATACGGACGACGGAAGACGGAAGACGAATAACGATACGGGAGTTATTTTATTATTATACTATTCCTGTGCGGACTTTACAAGGAGGGGCATGATGTCTGTTCCGTTGATTTCCCCGATGGAACCGAACGAAGCCGCCTTTTCGGAAAAACTCATTGTCCCGTCCGGCTTGACCAAGCCACCTGTGACCAGCAACGGAACAGGATCAGCGGAATGCGCCTTCATGGCGCAGACCGTAGAATGGTCCGCGGTCACCGCGACTACAGTTGTGGAAAGATCAAGCTCGCTTAAAAGGCTGGTGAAGAAAAATTTATCTATTGCCTCAATGATCTCTTTCTTCTTATTGAAGTCTCCGTCATGCGCCGGCTCATCCGGGCCCTTGATATGCACGTAAATGCCGTCGTATTTCTTGATCGATTCCAGGGCAATCTTTGCCCAGACCGGATAATCCACGTCCAGGTGCCCGGTTGATGAGGGCACATCGATTATCTCCATTCCGGTAAGAAGTGCGATGCCGCGCTCAACCGGCATTTCCACAAAACAACCGAATTTTAAATCAAATACCGAATTTATCTGGGGAAATTTCGGCAAATGGTCGCCTGCGTCGCGCGATAAAATAATATTGGCCGCCAGCTTGTTCTCGCTAACGCGCTTCTTATTTATGGCAGACTCGTTTAAAACCTTGTTCACCTTTTGGGTGAATTCATT
>JAUYEC010000100.1 GCA_030691585.1 Candidatus Omnitrophota bacterium | reverse complement strand
AAGTCCATCCGGCTGAAAAAGCATTGGTATTTGAAAAGCCGCCAGATAAGAAGAATTGATGTTGTACTTCTCCATGGAAGAAGATGTTAATCACATCATGATCTTTGGACGATATTGCAACGCCTCCGCCAGATGCGCGGACTGGATATCTTCGCTCCCCGCCAGGTCTGCAATGGTGCGGGATAACTTGAGGATGCGATGATAGGCGCGCGCTGACAAATTGAGTTGACTCATCGCCGCCCGCATCAAACTCTGACCTTCAGGCTGGAGTTGGCAAAATTGCCTGACCTCCCCGATGCGCATGTCTGCGTTGCAAAGGACAGCCGATGATTCGGTACTCGAATTTCGAATATTCGAATATCGTTGATTTTGTATATCCCTTGCAGTTTGCACGCGCTTGCGGATGGACTCGCTTGATTCCCCCAGCCGATCCTCACTGAGTTTTTCATAGTCCACGCGCGGGACTTCGATGTGGATGTCGATGCGGTCCAAGATGGGACCGGAGATGCGTTTTTGATATTTGGTCACCATGGCAGGTGCACAAGTGCATGGTTTTTGACTATCACCCAGAATCCACAAGGGCAGGGTTACACACAATAGACCATATTTTTCATGCATAACAAAGCAAAAGAAGGGGATTATTAGAGCTTTTCTCAAAATCACTGTCAATCTTGCAGAGGTGATCTGTTTGCCTTCGGAGGATACTGGCGGTTGAGGCCGAAGCATATTAATCACCCCTATTCAAACAGGGTATCAATTGCTTTTCGTCCTTCCTGTATTACTTGCTCAGAAATCCATAATGATGAATTTGCAAGATTGTTCAATAAATTAAATGCAAGCGCTTTATCAGGAATATTCCCAACTGCCACACTCCATAAAAGTATTCCTACTGAACCGTGAACTTCCAGCCCTGTAGATTCGGCAAGTTGACGCGCTTTTGCATCGTCTGTAAGCAGCCAATCGGCGTTCACTTGCAAAGCTAATCCAATTGCCTCCGCTTCACCGGAGTCAATTGGACCTGCATTCGTCCACTTTTCCGCTTTCTGCCTGGCTGATTTATCAAGATCAACAATCTTTACCCACTGTGGCGGATTCCAACCTTGGGAATTTTCTTCAAACTCAGTAGCAACCAACGGAGATATAAGGATTTCCCCCGCCAGCGACAATAGGTGAATCGCTCCTGCCTCGCTCAAATGCAAAAGCGGACCTGTGTCGCAGACGATAACAAGCGTCATTTTTGCTTACCCTTTTGTTTTACCCCCCAATTAATATCGGCAAGTTGATATTTCTCCGCCAGCGCGCGGTCGACGGGCAATTTGGGAACGAGACGAATGGAACCATCATCTTCAACGAGGACTTCAAGCAGGTCGCCCTCATTCAACTTTGCCTTTCGACGGGTTGGGGCCGGAAGTGTAATTTGCCCGTTACTGCGGACTTGTAAATATTCAGACATAATTTTCTCTCTTTCTCAAAATCTGATTTTCTGACTTCTCATATATCATACAGTGTGAATGGTGGGATGTCAATTAGCCTGGATAATATAGTACATCAGCATGTCATGCATCTTTGATGCTCAATACCCGATCTGGATGCTTATCGTATTAGACTGGTCATTAAATTTAAGGCTTAGGTTTCTTATTGATTTTTGAAAAAAGTAAGTCCATTAATGTAGCCAGTCAATTTTAGAATTATGCAAACAGGCAAACAATCGCTTTTGAGAAATTCGAGTTCGAGAAATGCCAGCGGAAACATTGGCTTGTAATTCGTACTTGTTGTGAGGCGCAGTTCCAGCGGTATATTCCTTCGTTTGCGTCCAGACATACTCTGCTGGATTTAGTTCAGGAGCCGCTACTGGAAACTCAAAGACATGCAGACGCTTTTGACTTTGAATAAACTCTTTCACAAGAACTCGTCTGTGAATTGTGTGGCGATCCCATACCAGCACAATATGTCCACGAACTAAACGAAGTATCTGTTTCAAGAAAGCGACCACTTTTTCGCCAGTGATGGTGTCCCAATAGGATTTGATACTCAATCGAATCTTATTTCCTTTGGGTGACCAGTAGAACGCCCAAAATATTGAGACGGTCATGATGATCAATACTGGTACGGAACACAGGAGTTTGCCCGCGTCGTGACCATGTGCGCTTCACTGGCGAAACCATAGTGAAGCCTGCTTCATCTTCAAGAGCCAGTGTGGCGTTCAAGTCACGAGTCTTTTTTTATCTCGGGTGCTACTTCTTTCTTCCACTCAGCAATCGCTTCGTCATTTCTGTGCAAAGGAAGACGCTGTGGGCGCTGATTGCTCCAGCCCATCCGATCCAGGATATGCCAAACTCCACTCGGGTGGCAACGCACCTTAAACAGTTGCCAGATGATTTGTGTAATTCTATCGAGTGTCCAATAACCTCCAGTATATCCAAAGGCATAAGCGCCTTGATCCAATGCCTTTTCAAGTTTTTTGATTTGCTTTTCGGTTAATTTTCTGGGTCGCCCAACAGAACGAGTAGGCTTTTTTCGCTTCGGCTTCTTGCTCTCTTGATACCACCGATTGACACTACGAGGTGTGACATTGAGGATTTCCGCAACTTCTTTCGGCTTTTTTCCCTTTTCAAGTAAGGCAAGCCCTCGATTGCGTACTACGGCCAATTGTTCGCTTGTTCCTTTTCGTCTCATGCCGCTATTATGGCATATTTTGAGACTTTCATATTTCAAAAATCAATAGGAGAATGAAATGAAAAAACAAAACTCGATTTATATAGCGCTGGTAATAATTCTCTTGGCAAGCGTGGCTTGTAATATTGGAGGCTCCGCGCTGGCGCCGAGCGACACCCCGGCGCCGACTGATACTTCCGCACCGGCTGATCCATTGAGCAGCCCTCTTATCGGCAAATGGGAAACCACCACTGAGACCGTGGGCGTGGTTACCATTGTGTTCACAAGCGATGGCGGCTATGAAGTGAGCCATTCAGGAACGACCTTTGTATTGACCTATGTGATGGTTGATGCCGATACCTTCCT
>JAUYEC010000001.1 GCA_030691585.1 Candidatus Omnitrophota bacterium | reverse complement strand
AACGACGAGAAACCGCAGACTGCTTTAAAATACGCGCGCAGGATCCTGCCTTACCTGAAAAAATCCGGCTTAAAGATCATTATGGAGCCGGGGCGTTTTATCGTCGGCAACGCGGGTATTCTTGTAACTAAGGTTTTATACGTTAAGACTACGCCGAAAAAAAAGTTTGTTATTATAGACGCGGGCATGAATGACTTGGTTCGTCCAGCTTTATATGGAGCCTATCATCAGATTCTGCCGTTACGAACGACGAACGACCCCTCGACTTCGCCCTTCGACGTCGCTCAGGGTAAACTCGGGGCAGGCGCACGACGAACGACGGTAAAGGTTGACATCGTCGGCCCGATCTGCGAAAGCGGAGATTTCCTGGCCAAAGAAAGGCTGATGCCGCCTGTTCAGGAAGGCGCCTACCTTGCGGTAATGGGCGCCGGTGCCTATGGTTTCAGCATGGCCAGCAATTATAATTCGCGCCGCAGGCCGCAAGAGGTGATGGTGGTCAAAGACAAAGTGCTGGTGATCAGAAAGAGGGAAACCTTCAGGGATCTGATCAATAATGAAGAGATCCCGCCGGCTCTATCGGGATTATAATATGAAGAAAATGAATTTTACAAAAATGGTAGCTTCCGGTAATGATTTTGTGGTGGTGTCCGGAGGCCTGAAGCTTGGGGCCCAGGGCCTGAGCAATTTAGCAAAGAACGCCTGCGACCGTAAATTTGGAGTGGGCGCTGATGGAATGCTGGTGCTGGAGAAGTCGCGGGTTGCCGACGCGCGCATGCGTATTTTTAATGCCGACGGCTCGGAAGCCGAAATGTGCGGCAATGGCGCGCGTTGCGCGGTATTGTATATCAGTCGTTCGTCGTCCGTATTTCGTTGTTCGTCAAAACATTCAATCCAGACAAAGGCGGGAATAATTTTATATGAATTAAAAGGGGATAATATAAAGATAAAACTTACCGATCCTAAGGGCATCAGAATGGATATCCCGGTTGCAATTAATGACCGTTCTTTAAGGATAAATTTCATCAATACCGGAGTGCCGCACGCGGTGGTCTTTGTTTCCGGGATAGATGCCATTGACGTGCCCGGATTGGGCAGAGAGATACGTTACCATCAGGAATTCGCTCCCGCAGGCACTAATGTGGATTTTGTTGAGATCATCGGTGATAATGTGCTTCGGGTCAGGACCTATGAGCGCGGGGTAGAGGATGAGACGTTGGCCTGCGGCACGGGTTCAGTTGCCTCGGCAATTATCTATGCCTTAAAGGCCGATACGTCTAAAATGATCAACGTAAGCACCGCGGGAGGCGAAGTCTTAAAAGTATACTTCGCGCGCTCGCATGAGCGGATTAACAATGTCTGGCTGGAAGGAAGAGCAAAAGTAGTCTATACGGGGGTGTACAATGTTTGAGGGTTCGATCACAGCGATAGTGACTCCGTTTAAAGACGGCAAGGTTGACGAGAAAAAATTCAGGGAGTTAATCGAGTTTCAGATCGAGAACGGCAGTTCCGGGATCGTGCCCTGCGGCACAACCGGAGAAAGTGCCACTTTAACCTTTGAAGAGCACGACCGTGTCATTGAGATCGCCATTGAGCAATGCAAAAAAAGGATCAAGGTCGTTGCCGGTACCGGTTCAAACTCTACCGAAGAAGCGATTACGCTGACGAAACACGCGGCAAGGGCCGGCGCGGATGCCTCTTTGCAGGTTTCTCCGTATTACAACCGCCCGACACAAAAGGGCCTTTACGAACATTTTAAAGCTATAGCCAAATCCGTGGATATTCCGATTATCCTTTACAATATCGCCTCGCGCACCGGTGTGAATATCGAGCCGGAGACGATGAGCAGGATGGCACAGGATTGTAAAAATATCGTCGGGGTAAAGGAGGCATCCGGGAACTTAGAGCAGATGGCGCGCATCAAAGCGCTCTGCCCGGAAGAATTCGCGCTTATCTCCGGCGATGACGGCCTGACCCTGCCGGTATTGAGTATCGGTGGGATCGGCGTTATCTCCGTAGTCTCCAATATCGCACCGGCGGATACGGCAAATCTGGTTAAGGCGTTTTCCCAAGGCAACATCAAAGAGGCGCAGAGGCTGCACTATAAACTTCTGCCTTTAATTAAAGCGGTGTTTATCGAGACCAATCCTATTCCGGTAAAAACCGCGATGGGGCTTCTGGGTATGTGCGCGCCTGATCTGCGCCTGCCGATGTGCTCGATGCTGCCGGAGAATGAAGAGAAATTGAAAAAGGCGTTGAAGGATTACGGGTTGTTGTAAAAATCGTAATTTTTGTAGGGACAGGTTTGAAACCTGTCCCTACGGAATACATTAATGTGGGGGATTCTATGATCAAATTAGGAGTAGCAGGCGTCTGCGGAAAAATGGGCAGGCGCATATTTGAACTGGCCGGCCATGATAAAGATTTTGAATTGACCCTGGCCCTTGAGAAAAAAGGGACCCCGGTAATAGGCAGAGACTTGGGGAAGCTCAAGATATCTTCTAGCCTTGACGGGCTGTTCCTGGTGGACGTGTTCGTGGATTTTACCTCTGCCGAAGCCGCCGACGCAACCCTTGATTACGCGGCAAAATACCGGAAAGCTTTGGTCCTGGGCACAACCGGCCTTGACAGCGCCCAAACGGCAAAAGTTGAGGAGGTTTCAAAAGTTATACCGGTGGTCTTCTCGCCGAATATGTCTATCGGCGTCAATGTCCTTTTTGATATCCTTCCGGAGTTGTGCAAGCGCTTGGGCCCGGACTATAATATCGAGATCGTGGAGGCGCATCACGCGGCCAAAAAAGACGCACCTTCGGGCACTGCCAAAAAAATGCTCCAGGTTTTGACAGAAGCAACCCGTAAACAAATACCGGTCCATTCCATCCGGCTGGGAGATATCGTCGGGGATCACACCGTTGTTTTTTGCGGCAATTCCGAGCGCATTGAGATAAAGCACCAGGCGTATTCGCGCGACCTCTTTGCCATCGGCGCCTTAAAAGCTGCCAAATGGGTGTTTGGTAAGCCGGCAGGCCTGTATTCGATGCAAGACGTGTTAAAGAAATAAACCGCGTATCCGCAGGGGCGGGTTTGAAACCCGCCCCTACACCCGCAGCAGGAGATAATATGTTCAGGTTGTCTAAAAAAATCCAGGCGTTGCCGCCATACCTGTTCGTGGAAACTGACAAGGCAAAACGAAAAGCGCGCGCGGCAGGCAGGGACATTATTGACCTGGGTATCGGGGACCCCGACCTGCCTACTCCGGATTATATTATTGAAGCGTTGTACCGGGCGGCGCAGGATCCTTCGACGCACCGTTATGCCCTGGACCAGGGGATGCCGGCATTGCGCAGGGCGATAGCTCGCTGGTATAAAGACCGTTTTGGCGTGGAGCTTGATCCTGATACCGAGATCCTGCCCTTGATCGGCTCAAAAGAAGGCATCGCGCATTTTCCGCTGGCATTCCTGGATACGGGCGATTATTCATTGATACCGGATCCCTGTTACCCGCCGTATAAAGGCGGTACTATTTTCGCAGGCGGCAAGATCCATCTTATGCCTTTGGTCGAGGCGAACGCTTTTCTGCCCGATTTTAAAAAGATCCCTGTCTCTATCCGCAAAAAAGCCAGGATGCTTTATATAAATTATCCGAATAACCCCACTTCAGCGGTAGCAGGCCCGGATTTTTACGCCGAGGCAGTGGAATTCTGCGGGAATTATAAACTTATCCTGGTCTCGGATCTGGCCTATTCCGAAATGTATTATGACGGCCAGGCGCCTCACAGCGCCCTGGAAACCGCAGGCGCCAGGGACATGGCAATAGAATTCCATTCCCTGTCCAAGACTTTTAATATGACCGGCTGGCGCGTTGGCTGGGCTTGCGGAAACTCTGGGCTTATTTCTGCTTTGGCCAAAGTCAAATCCAATATTGATTCCGGAATATTCTCGGCAATACAACTGGCCGGGGTAGCTGCTTTAGAAGGGCCCAAGGACCATGTGCAAAATATGCGCGCTATTTATCAAGAAAGGCGCGATGTCCTGGTTACCGGGCTTAAGTCTTTGGGCTGGCAGGTAGAGCCGCCTAAGGCGACTTTCTATGTCTGGATTGAGAATCCGCGCAAGATGACTTCCATTAAAGCATCCGGCCTGTTATTGGAAAAGGCCGATATTGTGGCCACGCCCGGTGTGGGTTTCGGCAAATACGGCGAGGGCTATATTCGTATGGCCCTGACTGTGCCGGCGGAGAGGATCAGGGAAGCAATAGAGCGTATCAGGAAAATCTAAGGCAATTGATGACCGTTGCTTATATAGGATTAGGTTCAAACTTAGGTGGCCGCCGGAAAAACATTTTATCGGCGATCAAGATGATCGGCGCAATTTTGGGTACGCGAGTGACCAAGGTTTCCACAATTATAGAAACCGTTCCTGTCGGAGGGCCGCCGCAGGGCAAATTTTTGAACGCGGTGGCAGAAATACAAACAAACCTGGCCTGCCGTGATCTTTTGACCGGACTGCAAAGCATAGAAGGCCGGTTGGGCAGGGTGCGCGGCGTATTAAACGGCCCGCGCAGCATAGACCTGGATATCCTGTTTTTTAATGATCAAACAATACACGAAAAAGACCTTATTGTCCCGCATCCAAGAATAAAGGAGCGGGATTTTGTTTTGGGGCCGTTAAAAGAGATCGCGCCGGTTGTTGCCGCCAAGATATAGATGTAGGGACAGGTTTGAAACCTGTCCCTACAGATAGATCATGTAATGTAGGGGTGCTGCATGCCGTGCCCCTACGGGATGTATTAATGAAAATGATAAAAAAGATAGCTGCCTTGAAGAAAGAGATCAAGGCTTTACGGCAAAAGCATAAGACCATCGGCTTTGTTCCGACGATGGGAGCGCTGCATGCCGGACATGTTAAGCTGATCCGCTGCGCGCGCAAACAGAACAGCATAGTGATCGTCAGTATCTTTGTGAACCCGGCGCAGTTCGGCCCGGCGGAAGATTTTAAAAAATATCCCCGGACTTTGCTTAACGACGCGGCTGTCTGCAGGAAAGAGGGAGTGGACATCATTTTTTCCCCAAGTGTGGCCCAGATGTATCCGTCCGTCCGCGGCACTTATGTTACTGTTGAGGGCTTAAGTAATGTTCTTTGCGGAGCAGGGCGCCCCGGGCACTTCCGCGGTGTGGCGACCGTAGTTACAAAACTGATGAATATCGTCGAGCCGGACACGATGTACCTGGGCCAGAAGGATGCCCAGCAGGCAGCGGTCGTTAAAAGAATGGCGCGGGATCTGTTCATCTCAGGCAAGATCAGGGTAATACCCACGGTGCGCCAGAAAAACGGCCTGGCGCTTAGTTCCAGAAACGCCTATCTTAGCGAAAAAGAAAAGAATGACGCAGCGTCGCTCTATCAGTCTTTGATGTTGGCGCAGAAGTTGGTAAAATCCGGCCTCAATGACGCGGGCTTGATCATCCGCCGGATGAAAGGCTTGCTTGCTAAGTTTAAATCGGTTAAGATCGATTATGTATCCGTTTTAGACGCGCAAACTTTTATCCCGCTAAAAAAAGCAAAACGCGGCTGCCTTGTGGCACTTGCAGCGCGAGTGGGAAAAACCAGGTTGATTGATAACATAGTTATTCCAAAATCAAGTCTGTAGGGACAGCATATTATGCTGTCCCTACAGATGCATAATGTAGGGGCGGGTTTTAAACCCGCCCCTTACGGAAGATAAATAACATGAAAAAATTAAAAATCGGTATAGTCGGATGCGGCGCCATCGGCAGCTCTCTGGCAAAGTTCATAAAAAAAGACCTGCGTAACCGCGCAGTTTTATCCGGCCTTTATGATATTGACGGTGCGAAAAGCGCTAAATTGTCGAAGTCGCTTTCATTAAATAATAGGCTGGCCGCGGGATCTTTAAAACACCTTGTTCTTAGGTCGCAGTTGGTAATAGAGTGCGCCAGCGGCCATGCTTCCCGGAATATTGCTGAGACGGTTTTACGCTCGGGCCGCGACATAATGATCATGAGCGCCGGAGGCGTATCCGGCTGCCTGCCTGTTTTAAGCCGCCTTGCCAAAAAAAATAATGCCAGGGTCTATATCCCGAGTGGCGCTATTTCCGGAGTGGACGCCTTAAAGGCCGCGGCACTCGGGAAAATTAAAAGAGTGACCCTGACAACTTATAAGAATCCGTTATCTTTTAGCGGTGTCCAGTTTATAAAAGAGCGCGGCATTGACCTATCCAGGATCAATAAAGATAAGGTCCTGTTTTGCGGGCCGGCCGCTCATGCGGTAAAATACTTTCCGCAAAACATCAATGTCGCCGCGGTCTTAAGTATGGCGGGCATCGGAGCGGACAAGACAATGGTCAAGATCGTCGCCTCGCCGGCCGTAAAGAAGAATATCCATGAGGTGCGCGTAGAGAGCGTTGCGGCCGATATTACCGCGCGCACCGAAAATATCCTGCACCCGGAGAATCCTAAGACAAGTTACCTGGCCGTGCTATCGGCAGAGGCGGTCTTAAAACAGATATTGGAGTCGGTACGTATTGGTACGTAATCATAATTGTGTAGGGGCGGGTTTCAAACCCGCCCCTACAGATAGCCGATCATATTGACAATCGGGACATAAATGTTCGTATTGACAACAGATACAGAACAGAACGGAAGGGGGTGAATCAAGACCATGGCGGAAAAAATAACAAAGCTGGGGGTAAAGAGAGAAAAAGGGTTTCTCTATTACATCGACAAGCAAGGTGATGTCTCCTGCGCCAAGATGGCCCGCGGCGGAAAGAAAGGCGGCGGTTCCAAAAAGGTAGCCAAATGCGGCATCAAGAGAAAAGTAGGTTACCTTTATTTCTTGGACAAATGCGGTGATGTCTCCGCGGCAAAGATGAAGAGAGGCGGCAAAAAGAAAAAGAAGAGATAATTGCCGTTACAAATAAGAAAACCCCTGTAAGATATCGAGTTCATTTTGATTTACAGGGGTTTTCTTATTTAATGCCTTATGCAGGGACAGGTTTAAAACCTGTCCCTGCAAAGAATAAAGAGGCAATCGGGGTTTAAAAGTATTATAATATACATATGCAGACAGAGCTGATCATACGCGGGGCAAAGGAGCACAATCTAAAAAATATAGATTTGCGCCTGCCGCGCAATAAGCTGGTGGTGGTGACCGGATTATCGGGTTCGGGAAAATCGAGCCTGGTTTTTGATACCATATATGCCGAGGGCCAGCGCAGGTTTATGGAAAGCCTCTCCAGCTATGCCCGGCAGTTCCTGGAGCAGCTGCAGAAGCCCGACGTGGAGTACATCGAGGGGCTTTCGCCTGCCATTGCCATAGAGCAGAGGTCGGCCGGTGGCAACCCGCGCTCGACCGTGGCCACACAGACAGAGATCTATGATTATTTGCGGCTCCTTTTTGCCCGTATAGGTAAAGCCTATTGTTATCAATGCGGCAGGCTGATTGAAAGACAGAGCGCCCAGGAGATCACAGAAAAAATAATCGGCCTGCCTGAATCGACTTACGTGCGGATTTTAGCCCCCTTGGCCAGCGGCAGAAAAGGGCAATACCAGAAGACGCTTCTGGAGATCCAGAAAGCGGGTTTTACGCGCGCGCGTATCGACGGAAAGATATATGACCTGCCCGCAGAAGTAAAATTAGCCAGGTATAAGGCGCATAATATTGATGTTGTAGTGGACCGGCTGCGGGTAACGCCGCAGATCAAGAGCCGGCTCACTGATTCCGTAGAAACAGCGCTCAAGGTGGGGAAAGGTGTTATCATCGTCAACGTCCTGGAAAGCGGCCAGGGCGACTTATCCGCAGGCTCCGACCGGGCCTATAACGAAAACTTTTGCTGTTCCAAATGCGGCATAAGCTACGCTGAGATATCCCCGCGTGTTTTTTCCTTTAATTCCCCTTACGGCGCCTGTCCTGAGTGTCTCGGCCTGGGGATAAAACTTGAATTTGATGAGGATTTAGTCATCCCTGACCGCGGCAAATCCATTAATAGCGGAGCGATCGAGGCCTGGAAGCGCGGAGGCAGAGGTTACATCCTTTATTACCGCTGGCTGATCCGGGAATTGTCGCGTGAAATGAAGTTTGACCTGGATGCGCCGTTCAGGAAACTAGGGAAAAATATCCAGCGCGCTATATTACGCGGTACGGATGTTTTCGCAGGCGGCAAACCCTTTGAAGGAGTGATCCCCAATCTGGAAAGGCTGTTCCGCTCAACAGACAGCGATTATTTAAAAGAAGAGATCTCCCGTTTCATGTCTTCTTTAGCCTGTCCTGCCTGTAATGGCGCGCGCCTCAAAAAAGAAGCGCTGTCGGTAAAGATCGGCGGCAAAAATATCTGGGAAGTAACGCAGATGTCCGTGTTGGTTGCGCGAAGCTTCTTTAATGAATTGAAGCTGGACGCCAGAGAAAAGCTGATCGGCCATCAGGCGGTCAAAGAAATAACTTCAAAATTGCAGTTTTGCATAGACGTGGGCCTGGATTATCTGACCCTTGAGCGCAAGAGTTCGACTCTCTCCGGAGGAGAGGCGCAGCGCATACGCCTGGCCACACAAGTTGGTTCCGGCCTTGTGGGTGTATTATACGTCTTAGACGAGCCGAGCATCGGCCTGCACCAGAAAGATAACGATAAATTACTCTCTACGCTTGCGGCATTAAGGGGCCTGGGTAATACGTTGATCGTCGTCGAGCACGACGAGGCCACAATACGTGCGGCTGACTATATTGTTGACCTTGGCCCGGGCGCCGGACGCCACGGAGGCAAAGTGGTCTTTGCCGGAACAATTGATGAGCTTTTGAAATCCCCCGATTCTCTTACCGCTAAGTACCTGCGCCGGGAATTATCCATAGAGGCGCCGCAAGATCGACGCCTGGCTAAGAGCAACAGGTACCTGGAGATAAAAGGGGCCAGGGAGCATAACCTTAAAAATATTGACGTCCGGTTTCCGTTAGGCAGTTTTATCTGCGTTACCGGAGTTTCCGGTTCAGGTAAATCTACCCTGATCGACGAAATACTCTTTCGCGGCCTGGCGCGGAAGTTGTATAGGGCCAGGGAAAAACCGGGCCTGCATGACGGCATTGCCGGGGCCCAATATATAGATAAAGTCATAGAAGTCGATCAGTCGCCCATTGGCAGGACGCCGCGCTCAAACCCGGCCACTTACACCGGAATATTTAGCCGCATCCGCGATATTTTCAGTTCCCTGCCGGAGGCGCGCGCCAGAGGTTACAAACCGGGGCGTTTCTCTTTTAACGTCAAGGGCGGGCGCTGCGAGGCCTGTTCGGGCGACGGAATAAAGAAGATAGAGATGCATTTTCTCTCCGACGTCTACGTCAAATGCGGCGTCTGCGGGGGCCTGCGTTTTAACGCGGCGACCCTGGAGGTAAAATATAAGGGCAAGTCCATAGCCGATGTCCTTTGGATGACAGTAGAGGAAGCGATGGCGCTTTTTGCCAATATCCCGGCGATTAAGTCCACGCTTACCACTCTTTATGACGTGGGCCTGGGTTATATCCAATTGGGGCAGTCGGCGACCACGCTCTCCGGAGGCGAGGCGCAGAGATTAAAGCTTTCAGCCGAGCTTAGCCGCCGCTCTACGGGTTCGACCCTCTATATCCTGGATGAGCCGACCACCGGCCTGCATTTTGCCGATGTTGCCAAGCTGATCTCTGTTCTGCAGAGGCTGGTGGATAAGGGCAATACCGTGATCGTGATAGAGCATAATCTGGATGTGATAAAATGCGCGGATCACATCATTGATCTTGGCCCTGAAGGGGGTGGCCGCGGCGGCGAACTTGTCTGCTGCGGCAGGCCCGAAGAACTGGTGAATTGCAAGAATTCCCATACCGCCCGTTATTTAAGAAAGGTATTGAAGGCCGCCTAGGGCGGTGATATAGTTAAATAGATTCCTCTGTAGGGGCGGGTTTCAAACCCGCCCCTACAGAAACACGGACCAAGTATCTTATGACAAAACAATTCATCTGCGCTGTTTTATTTTTTCTCGCGCTCCAGGCCGGCGTTGTGCCCTTTGCCGCAGCCGCCGAGGACCCCTCGCGCGAGGAAGAAGCGATCTTTATCGCCGAGAAAGCCTTTACTGACGGCTTTTATGACGTCAGCCTTGAACTGCTGGAGCGATTCATAAAAAAATATCCTGGCTCGCCTAAATTGCCCCAGGTAAACCTTCTCGTAGGGCAATGTTATTTCCACCAGAATAAATTTGTCGAGGCGCTTAACAAATTTGAGTGGCTCTTGAACCAGCCTGCGGCCGCGGATATTAAGGATTCAGTCGTTTATTGGATCGCCGAAGTGCATTTTAAGGGCAATAACTTTGAGCGCTCAGCGGCTTATTATAAGATGCTCGTCGACGAATTTCCCAGGTCCAGCTACGTGCCGGCGGGATTCTATTCCCTGGGCTGGTGTTATTTTCAGGAAAACAAGCTTGAGCAGTCGATGCAGAATTTTTTAACGGTAGAAGAGAAATATCCCGGTTCCCCCCAGGCGCAGGACGCAACTTTTAAGATTATCGAATGCCTTTACGGGCTCAAGGATTACGCCGCTCTTAGGCTTAAGGCCGGGCCCCAGCTTAAAGAATGCGCCAAGGACCCGTCGCGGCTGTCGTATCTTTATTTTTACATCGCGGAAGCCGATTATTACCTGAATGATTTTGCCGAGGCGATAAACAATTATAGCAAGGCCGCCTCCGTGACCCAGGATGAAAGATTACAGTCCCTGGCCAGGCTCGGTATCGGCTGGTCGCGCCTGAAATTGAAGCTTTACGTTGAAGCGGAGAGCGCGTTTGGCCAGGTAGCGCGGCCGGCGCTGCAGAAAAAGAGCCTGGATGTGCTGCTATTGGGAGAGGCGCTGTTGTATTCCGAAACCAGCCGCCTGGACAGCGCGCAAAAAATATACGGCGAGCTGGTCAGCTCCTGCGAGGATCCGCTTGTTTTAATGCAGGCCTATTTGGGGCGCGCCGACGCCTTTTATAACCTCGGCGATTACCAATCCGCAGTGGATACATATAAAGAAGCGCTTGTCAAAGCGCAGCCGCTGACTGTTCCGGCTGAAATATCCGATAAACTGCATTACGGCCTGGCCTGGGCATATTTAAAAAAGGGGGATTTTAAAGAGGCGATAAAGGAATTCCAGATGATCGCCCGCTCAAGCGACGACAAGATCATCAAGGTCAGCGCCCTTTGCCAGATAGGCGACGCTTATCAGGATTCCGGTGATTATACCTTGGCGCAGGAGGCGTATGATTCCATCTTAAAAGACTACCCCGATAATTTTTACAGTGACTACGTGCAATACCAGCTCGGCCTGGTATTGCTGAAGAATTCCAATTACGACGGAGCGATACTGGCCTTTTTGAACGTGAAAAAAAATTTCCCGCAATCTAAGATTTTGGACGAAGCAGCATACGGGCTGGGCCTGGCGTATTTTCAGAAAATGGATTATGAGTCCAGCCGCGATATATTCTCCAGGTTCCAGAATGAGTTTGGGTCCAGCAATAAAAAGCCGCAGGCGCTATACTTGCTGGGCACGAGCCTCTATAATTTGGGAAAGTATGATTTAGCAATAGGGGCCTTTAAAGATATCATCCGCGGTTACAGCCAGGACACGGAGCTGGTGCAGAAGGCCGAATACGAGATCGCCGATTGTTTTTACCAGATGGGAAATGAAAAAGAGGCGATGAACAGGTTCAAGGCCCTGCGCTCAAAGTATCCGGATTCCAGCCTGACAGACGAGATCGTCTGGTGGCTGGGAGAATATTATTACAGGCATAACGACCTGGAGCTGGCGCGCAGGTATTTTACTTCGTTGATAAACGATTTCTCTAAGAGCGGGCTCGTGGTCGACGCCTATTACGCTCTGGCCTCCAGTTATGAAGCCGGGTCCCTGCACCAGGAGGCGTTGGAAAATTTCAAGAAAGTGGTTGAGATGGGTAAAAGTGAACTCAGCGGCCAGGCGGCAGCTGCTATTGCCGACATCTACGCTAAGCTTGGCGACACTGAACCGGCTTTACGGGAATACAAAGGTGTTGTCGCGGATTATCCCAATCTCTCGGCGTCAATTTATCCTAAGATGGGTGATATCTATTTTAAGATGGGAAGTTATAACCAGGCGCTGGAGATGTTTAAGAAAAGCCTGGATATTGTTTCGGTGAAGGAAATGCCCGGCCTGCAGTTGAAGATCGCGGAAGTCCTGGAGGCCAGCGGTAAGGCCGATGAAGCGATAGAGGAATATCTGAAAGTGACATATCTTTATCCGCAGGATGCTGCTCTGGCGGCCAAGCCTCTTCTGCGGGTGGCCAAGATATACGAGGACAGGGAAAATTTCAAAGAGGCAGCCAACATCTATAAACGGATCGTTGCCTTGAATACCGATGAGGCAAAGTTTGCAAACGAGAGAATAGAGTGGATAAAGGCGCGCGGTAAATAAATGGCGTAGGGACAGCACACTGTGCTGTCCCTACAGGATGGAAATGATATCGTAGGGGACGGTTTGAAACCGTCCCCTACAAAATAGGAGGTCAGATGGAACTTTACAAAATGAGCTTGTGGCAGGTATTTTTGGCCGGCGGGCCGCTGATGTGGCCGATACTTTTATGTTCCGTATTTGCCCTGGCCATAATCCTGGAGAAATTCTGGCATCTGCATAAGATCAAGATAGATACCCAGGAATTCTTAAGGAAGGTACTGGACAAGATGAAGCGCAACGAGACCAAGGAGGCGCTGCAGATCTGCGAAAATACCCCCAGCCCCGTTGCCAACATCATCAAGGCCGGCATCCTTAAATACGACCGGCCGCGGCCGCAGATCATTGAGGCCATAGAGGACGTGTCTTTATACGAGATACCGCGCATGGAAAAAAACCTGACCGCGCTTGCGACCATCGCCCATATCTCTCCTTTGTTAGGGCTCCTGGGCACGGTCACCGGCATGGTCAGGTGTTTTCAGACCATCCAGGCCAAGTCGGTTTCGCTGCATCCTATTTCTCCGGGCGACCTGGCAGGCGGGATATGGGAGGCGCTTCTTACTACCGTGGCCGGCCTGATGGTGGCCATACCCACGTTTGTCGCCTATAATTACCTGGTCAGCCGGATCAATAATTTCGTCCTGGAAATGGAAAAGGCATCGACCGAGTTGGTAAATTTTTTAACTGAATAATAAAATTCGCCTGTAGGGGCGGGTTTCAAACCCGCCCCTACAGAAATCCAAAACATTAAAAAGGCTGATAACTATGCGTTTTAAGAGGCACGTAGAATTAGAGCACGGTCTAAAACAAATAGATATAGCTCCGTTAATAGACGTGGTTTTTCTATTGCTGATATTTTTTATGCTCACTTCAAATTTCGTGATACAGCCCGGGATCAAGGTCCGGCTGCCCAGGGCCGTGACCAGCGAAGTGATCAAGACTGATAATATCGAGATCCTGGTCACGGGCGAAAATGTGATGTATTTAAATAGCCGGGTAGTCACAGCTGATGAGATAAGGGTGTTTTTCAAGCAGACAGCCAAAAGAGAACAGACTATCCTGATAAAAGCGGACCGGCGCGCATCCCTGGGCAGGGTAGTGGAGATCTGGGATATGGCCAGGGACCTGGGTATTGCCCAGATAAACATAGCCACCAACCAAGAATGACGGATAACATCTTCAAAAAAACCGTATTCATTTCCCTGGTGGGGCATATGAGTCTTTTTGGTTTTTTTAGTTTAACTTTTGGCACAAAGATGCCCGCCGCGAATTTTTCTTCCATCGCTTTCTGGGGCGATGTCCTCACTAGCGCCGAGACCAATCGCCCTTATGTTTCCGGCACCCGCGCTAATGCCGAGGCCTGGGCCAGGGGCAAACTTCAACCCAAAAGAGACGATGCCGGCTTAAACCTGCGCCAGGCCATTTTAGACGGCGTCAAGCCGCAGCAGCCCGTAGTTTTTAGCGGCCGTAAAGTTGAGCCGGCGCAAAAACTCTTTTCCAAATTTTCTCCTCAACGCAAAAAAGACCAGGTAATTATTTTCCATCCCATTCTTCCCCATAATTTTTTCCTTTATTTTACCGACCGCCAGATCGCCCACGTTGAATTGATGTTTAAGGCGCCACCCGCCGGCGGACACAAGCCCATCATGCTTAAAAGGAAGATCTCGTCGGGCAGCCTGGAAGCCGACCTTCTTACCATGCGTTATATGGGGCACTATTTTTTTATACACCAGGCCGTTTTTAGCCCTGAAGTGTGGCAGACCATAAAGATAGACCTCTCGGCCAGGGAATAGGCTCAGCAGCCATGATCAATCTTAATTTCTATTTTACTATAGGTTTCTTTCTCTGTGTGCTCATCGCCATGATATTATATGCCTGGATATTCAGCAGAAAGGGAAAGGATAAGGACCTGACACTTGACCCCAAATTTATCTGGTTCTGTTCCATATGCACCCATACCTATATTAATACCAGAGAAGAGACGATCTCGGTGTGCCCGCGCTGCGGAAGTTATAATAAAAAATAGATTCGTGGCTGGAAAGCTGGAATTGAAGCAAAGAACTGATGTGGCTAAAGAGCTATAGTATTCTAGCTCTTTAGCCAATTTAACTCTTACGTATTGTTTCAGCTTTCTAGCCAGAGAGCTACTATGCATGTTTCCAGCTATGTAGCTAATTAAAATATGTTGACATAATGAGATGTTGTTTATAAAATATCCATGGAGGTACAAATATGATCACAGAGATAGGCATTGCAGCCGGAGACATCTGGTATTTTTTAGACCAGCATGGTGAAGTAAGCTTAGTGGAGTTGACTAAGGGTATAGATAAGCCCAGAGATCATGTCCTGATGAGCCTGGGGTGGCTGGCGCGCGAAGGGCATGTGCTGTTGCGGCAGATAGACGGTGATTATAAAATATGCTTAAGGAAGAACGCTTAAGTTCCGGGCGCCGCAGGGAAAAGGCAGCAGCGTTTTTTTTGGTCTTAAGTGTCATTTTGGTGGTGGTGATCCTGGCGGAAGTGGTGCTTAATATCATGCAGCGGCAATCCAGGCTCACCCATCATGAAGTCAGCCGTATCCAGGCCTACTATGCGGCAGAAGCAGGCATGAATTACACCCTGGAAATGCTCCGGACGGGCATCTGGACAGCCGATGCAAGCGTTAAATATGCCTGTATTAATGGCTGCATTGATGCCACAGCGGATTATTCCATTACTGATAGCGACATTGCCTACAGCGTTCAAATCGCCATAAATCCCAAAGACGTCAACGGCCTGAGCCAGTTGAATATAAAGACCGATTATACCTACACTCCGTAAATCGTCGTTCGTATCCCGTCGTCCGTATTTCGTTTATCGTCGTTCGTATCCCGTCGTTCGTATTTCGTCTATCGTCGTACGTATCTGTAGGGGCGGGTTTCAAACCCGCCCCTACAGTGGATGCCGAAAGATTTCGTAGGGACAGCATATTATGCTGTCCCT
>JAUYEC010000172.1 GCA_030691585.1 Candidatus Omnitrophota bacterium | reverse complement strand
AGTTTATGGACCCGGAGACCTATGAGGATTTAAGGACCGAGACCGAGGGTAAATTTGGCGGGCTGGGCATCGAGGTCACCGTTAAAGACAGCTTGTTGACCGTGGTCACCCCGCTTGAGGGCACGCCCGCCTGGAAGGCAGGCGTCAAAGCAGGCGACCGCATCGTGCGCATTGATAGTGTGATCACCCGCGACATGAGCATAACCGACGCGGTAAAAAAATTGCGCGGCGAGCCGGGCGAGCCGGTAAATATCACCGTCCTGCGCGAGTCGGAAAATAAGCTTCTTGATTTTAAGATCGTCCGGGCGATCATCAATATAAAAGATATCAAGCAGGCCAGGATCCTTGAAGACGGCATCGGTTACATCCGACTGGTGGAATTTACCGAGAACACCGAGCGCGACTTTACCGCGGCGATGAAGAAATTATCCAAAGAGGGGATGCGTGCTTTCATTCTGGACCTGCGCAATAACCCCGGCGGGCTGTTGGAGACGGCGGTAAGAGTGGCGGAGAAATTCATACCCAAAGGCAAGATGATCGTTTATACCAAAGGCCGCCAGTCTAACCAGAACCTGGAGTTTATCGCAAGTTACGCGCGCCCCAACCTTGAACTGCCGATGGTGGTTTTGATCAATGAAGGTTCGGCTTCCGGCAGCGAGATAGTTGCCGGATGTTTTCAGGACTACCGCCGCGCCATAATCGTGGGGACAAAATCATTCGGCAAAGGGTCGGTGCAGACGGTGGTCCCTTTAGGAGACGGCTCGGCCTTGAGGCTGACCACCAGCAAATATTTTACGCCTCTGGGTAAAGTGATACACGACAAAGGGGTCATCCCGGATATAGTCGTGGAGGAGGCCAAGGCGGAAGCCGCCCGTGATGAACACGAAGATCAAGCTAAAGCGCGCCAGGTCTTTGAAGAAGTAGAGAAGAAAGAAAAACCGGCAGTACCCGCCGATACTTTTAATTATAAAAGTGATAATCAGTTGATGCGCGCGGTAGATATCCTTAAAGCACTGAATTTATATAAAACGATCTGCCTAAAACCGGCCGAAGCCAAGTGAAAAAAGAAAAAAGATACCAAATAGCCATAACGGCGCTGGTAGCGGTTATTATCCTGCAGTGGGTGTTCATGTCCCTGGGCCGGCCGCGGCCAAGATTGCCCGTTAAGAAACCGCCGGCAGCAGTCCCGGCCGCGGTAGTAAAAGGGAAGATCGCCATTGTCCTGGATGATTGGGGATATAATCTGAACAACCTGCCGCTTGCCGCCAGTATGAAATACCCTATTACCGCCTCGGTATTGCCGAACTTAAGCTATTCTAAGAAAGCCGCCCGGGAATTACATCGCCGCGGCTGGCAGATAATTCTGCACCTGCCGCTTGAGCCGCATGACCGGGTCCGCCTGGAAAAAGATACGATCATGGCCTCTATGGACAGGACAACCGTTAAAGATATACTCGACCGTGACTTAGCAGGCATTGATTACGTGATGGGCGTATCCGGGCATATGGGGTCCCTGGCTACCGAAGATCCCGCGATCATGGCAGTGATATTCAGGGACCTCTTAGCCAGGCAGTTGTTCTTTCTGGACAGTTTTGTTACTTCAAATTCCGTCTGCGCGCAGGCGGCACGTTCGGTTGGGCTGTCCTTTGTCAAAAGGGACGTATTTCTGGATAATAGGTCGGATCCGGAGTATATCAAGAAGCAGCTCTATCAATTGAAAACAAAAGCCCGGATCTACGGCCGCGCCGTGGGTATCGGCCATGACCGCAGGGCAACCTTGCAAGTCTTGAAAGAAATGATGCCGCAGCTGGAGAGAGAGGGCTATAAATTTGTTTATGTCTCGGAGCTGGCGCGATGAATGTCCTGGGCATTGAGACATCCTGCGATGAGACGTCAGTCGCGGTAGTCAAAGACGGCAGGAAGATACTTTCTTGTGAGGTTTCCTCAAGCCTGCAGATCCATAAGCTCTACGGCGGTGTCATTCCGGAGATAGCGTCGCGGGCGCAATTGGAAACTATTTCGGGTGTCGCCGGGCAGGCTTTGAAAAACGCTAAGGTTCGCTTAAAAGATATCGGCCTCATCGCTGTGACTACGGAGCCGGGCCTTCCGGGTTCGCTTTTAGTAGGCGTCGCGTTTGCCAGGGCAGTAAGCCTGGCCTGCGGCATCAGGTTGATAAACGTGGACCACGTCCTAAGCCATATTTACGCTAATTTTCTGGATGGGGCGGGTGTAAAAATTCCTTTTATCGCTTTAGTTGTTTCCGGCGGGCATACGAATTTGTACATGGTGAAAAGTTTTGCTGATATTAAGGCGCTGGGCCGCAGCCAGGATGACGCCTGCGGTGAGGCTTTTGACAAGACGGCAAAAATACTGGGCCTGGGTTATCCCGGGGGCCCGGCAATAGAAAAAGCCAGCCTGCGCGGCAACGCAAAAAGTATTAAATTCAAATGTTGCGGCACCTCCAACCCGTTGGATTTTAGTTTCAGCGGAATAAAGACTGCGGTTTTGTATTATACAAACAAACATGTCTCACGGACGACGAACGACCCCTCGACTTGGTTCGACTTCGCTCACCACAGGTCGCTCGGGGTAAACGGACGACGGACGACGAACGACGGAATACGGACGACGATATGCGACATCGCCGCGTCGTTCCAGGAGTCTGTGATCGGCGCTTTAGTCAGCAAGTCCGTCTTGGCTTGCGCGTCGCATAAAATAAAACGGCTGGTAATCGGAGGCGGTGTGGCCTGTAATGAAAGATTAAGGGAAAAATTCCGTTTAGAATGCCGCTGTCGGGGCATAGATGTTTCTTTCCCGGCCAAGAGCCTTTGCACGGATAATGCCGCGATGGTAGCGGGGTTAGGATATTGTTTATATAAAACAGGGGGGTAGACATGCTCAGTGATATTACTGTAATTTGGCGGTTGCTTCTCTCAGCCATCCTTAGCGGGTTGATCGGCCTTGAGCGCCAGTCTGCGCGCAAAGGAGCCGGCCTGCGCACGCATATCCTGGTGAGCCTTGGTTCCTGCCTTATAATGTTGACATCGCTGCGTGTTTTTGATATATATAAAGGCATAACCCCTATGGATCCCGGGCGTATTGCCGCAGGGGTGATCACGGGTATCGGTTTCTTAGGCGCGGGTACTATCATCAGGGACCGTGAAGGTATACGCGGTTTGACTACGGCTGCCAGCCTCTGGGTGGTCGCCGGGATCGGCTTATCCGTAGGCATCGGTTTTTATATTGCCAGCATGTTTACCACGGTCCTGGCATTGGCGGTTTTATTCTTCTTAAGGTATTTTGAGCGTTATTTATTCGCCGGCGATAACCGTAAGGAAATAAGCTAACAGGGAGGTGGGCCATGGGCTTTAAAAAAAGGGTGGAAGAGAAGATCCTGGATGTGGATGCTTCCATGCAGGGGACATTAAGTTTTAAGGACCCGGTTAACCTGCGCATCAACGGCAGGTTTGAGGGCAGCCTCCAGACAAAAGGCAACCTGACCATCGGTAATACCGCGGTAGTTTGCGCCGATATCAGCGGTGATAATATCATTATTGGCGGTAAAGTAAAAGGCAAGATCACCGCGCGCGAGCGCCTGACCCTCCTGCCGACCGCGGTTGTCGAGGGCGATATTTACCCGACCAGGCTCAATGTCGCTGAAGGCGCTATCCTTGAAGGCAGGTCGTCAATGTTCAACGAATATTTAAACGCTGAAGGCGTGGCGCGTTATCTTGAGGTAGATCTCAATTCTATCATGGAATGGGCCAATTCCGGGAAAATGCCCGGCATAAAAGACGGCACCGACTGGAAGTTTGACCGTAAATTGGTAGATTCCTGGGTTGCCTCCGGTAAAATAGGAAAATAGTCCAACATGGCTGAAGAAAAATTTTTGACGGTCCGGGACGCCGCGGCAATTTTGGGTGTAACGGAGAAAGAGGTCGTGGACCTGGTGGATAAGGGTACGCTTTCCGCCTATAAGATCGGCGGCATATACCTGAGGTTCAAGAAAGAGCAGATCTTTGAGGTTAAAAAGCACATTCACCCGGTAAGCCCCAAGCCCGAACCTTTAGTTGATTATCCGGTCTCGGACAGGTTCAGCGATTTCTTTTATTTCAACGATTTCTATATCATCGCCGTTCTTGTTATTGCGATTTTGATTTTTGCGATTTTTCGGGGATAACGGATAGTAGATGCGTTCAAAAGGTTTTTGCGAATTAGGCTTTGCCAAGGTTGATACCGACAGGTTAAGGCGCAGGGGTTTTGCCGAGGCAGTATATTGCCCCGGCAAGAGCCGCCTGCATTTGAAGAGCATCTCGAGGGAATTGATCCGGAATAAGCAGGACCTGCTATTGACCAGGTTAAGCAGGCCGGATTTTTTGTACCTGAAGAAATATATCCCCCGCCTGAAATACAATCCTACGGCAAAAATCGGATGGTTCTGTTTCAATAGCAAAATCGCCAAACCAGGATTGATCACGGTTGTCTCCGCGGGTACCGCGGACCTGCCTGTGGCCGAAGAAGCTGCGGCTGTCGCCGAAATTTTAGGCGCGCGGGTAAAAAGGTTATTTGACGTGGGTGTCGCCGGTGTCCACCGCCTGATGGCCCACATGGATGTCTTAATTGAGGCGGATGTGGTTATTGTGGTTGCCGGCATGGAAGGGGCCCTGGCGAGCCTGGTCAGCGGATTGGTTGCTTGCCCCGTGGTCGCGGTACCGACGAGCTGCGGATACGGAGCCAGTTTCGGCGGGTTAAGCGCGCTTTTAACCATGCTTAACAGCTGCTCGCCCGGTGTAGCGGTGGTGAATATTGATAACGGCTTCGGTGCGGGTTATCTGGCGGCAATGATAAATCGTCGTTCGTAAAAATCGCCGTTGACGTTGTAGGGGCGGGTTTCAAACCCGCCCCTACAGGAGAATATGCGTGAGTATAAAAAATAAAAAAACAGAATTAGGAGAAGCAATAAAATTTCATGGGCATTTAGGGCCATATTTGGTATTAGGATTATTAGCCGGTGAATTTGCCCTGAAAAAATTAAAATGCAAAAAATATTTCGGCGCGCGGGTGAAGGCTTGGGGTGCGACAGTCAAGCCGATGTCTTGCCTTATAGACGGCCTGCAATTGTCCACGGGTGCGACTTACGGTAAGGGTAATATAGAAAAATTGCACGGACAGCATATTGAGATAGAGGTAGTTGACTGCGACAGCGGTAAAAAGATCTTTTTGACTCTGAGGAACTCGCTGGCTAAGTCTCTGGGGACGATTACCGGGCATAAGGAATCCGAAAAATTTGCCGAGCAATTATATAAAACAGATTGTGATAATCTCTTCGATTGGCGTTTGGTACATGCGGGATCTTGACATGTAGGGGCGGGTTTCAAACCCGCCCCTACAAGGATGTTTTGAGGTAGGGACAGCATACTATGCTGTCCCTACGAAATTTAATTAACGTACAACAGGAGATTTATACTTATGGCCCTTTCGGGATTAGACATCTATAAGTTGTTACCTAAGACAAACTGCCGGCAGTGTAATTTTGCCACCTGCCTCGCGTTTGCCATGCAGCTGGCCAAAAAATCCGTGAGCATTGAGAAATGCCCTCATTTGAGCGCTGACGCCAAGGCCGCCCTGGAAGCTTCCAGCCTTCCGCCGGTAAAGCTGGTCACGGTTGGCACGGGCGAGAGAAAACTTGAGATAGGCAACGAAACCGTGATGTTCAGGCACGAGGAGAAATTCCATCACCCCTGCGGCCTGGGTTTTATTATTGATGACAGCGAGAGCGACGAATTAATCAAGGAAAAATTGCGCCGGATCAATTTGTTTAAATTTGAACGCGTCGGACAGGAGCTTAACGTTGACCTTGTTGCCGTGCGGCAGAAGGGCACTGCCGCTAGATTCATTGAAGCAGTCAAAGTTGCATCCGCTAATACCGACTTGGCCCTTGTACTTATAAGTGACAATGCAGCCGCGATAAAAAGTGCTCTTACCGCAAATGTCCACGGTTTTGTAGGGGCGGGTTTGAAACCCGCCCCTACGGAATCTTTAAAGGACAAGAGGCCGCTTATATACGGCGCCGGGAAAAATAACTTGACGGAATTCGCAGCCTTGGCTAAGGAATTTAATGTACCTCTTGTGGTAAGTGCCCCCGACCTTGAGGAGCTTTCAGCAATGACCGCTGAATTGAGCCGGCAGGGAGTAAACGACCTGGTTTTAGATACCGGCGGAAAGCCTGTGGCGCAGAAGATCTGGGATTTGACCCAGGCGCGCAGGCAGGCGTTAAAAAAATCTAACCGCAGTTTAGGATATCCGTTTTTGGCGGCCGTGGAAACTGATGACCCTTTTACGGCAGCTGTTGAGGCCGCGGCGTTGGCCTGTAAATACGCTTCTATTGTATTGATCAAGGGTACCGAGCCATGGCAGGCTGTTTCGCTGATGACTTTAAGGCAGAATATTTATACCGACCCGCAAAAGCCTTTGCAGATAGAACCGAAACTTTATCCCGTAGGCGACGCGGGCAAGGACTCACCGCTGTTAGTGACCACTAATTTTTCGCTTACCTATTATACGGTCCTGGGCGAAGTGGAGGCAAGCAAGGTGCCGTCTTATATCCTGGCGGTGGATACCGAGGGGATGTCGGTCTTGACGGCCTGGGCCGCGGAAAAATTTACGCCGGAGAAAATCGCTTCCGCGATAGAGAAATTTGGCGTGGCCGAAGCAGTCTCGCGCAAAAAACTTGTCCTGCCCGGCTACGTCGCGGTATTAAGCGGCGAGCTTGAAGAGAAATCGGGTTGGCAGGTTTTAGTCGGGCCCAAAGAGGCCGCGGGCATCCCGTCGTTCTTGAAAAACATGTAGGGACAGGTTTCAAACCTGTCCCTACAGAATACGAACGACGAAATACGGACGACGAACAACGAAACAATGGAAAAATTCAAAGTAAAATTCCTGCCGGATAATAAGACGGTTGAGGTCCCGAGGGACTCGACACTTTTGTCGGCGGCGCTCTCCTGCGGGGTATATATCAATTCCGCCTGCGGCGGCGACGGCGTCTGCGGGAAATGCAAGGTCATCGTCAAGAGCGGTAAAGTGCTCACCCAGCCGGGCGGGGCAATAACCCTTGAGCAAAGGAAGCAGAATTTTTATCTGGCCTGCCAGACA
>JAUYEC010000084.1 GCA_030691585.1 Candidatus Omnitrophota bacterium | reverse complement strand
TTGAGCACAAACTCTTTGCCGTCCACATCCATGGTGTACATATTATCGCGGTAATAATCGTAGTGGCCGGATGTCTTCCACAGGCCCGCCTGCATGATATGCGGCGTCGTCACTATTTGATAACCACGGCGTAAATGTTCCCTCTTTTCGTAGTCCTCGATAATCGCGCGCAAAATAGCGCCTTGGGGGTGGTAAAACACCAGCCCCGCCCCTGCTTCTTCGTGGTATATATCAAAAATCCCCAGCGCCGGGCCTAATTTACGGTGATCGCGCTTTTTTGCTTCTTCGAGATTCTTTAAATATTCCTCTAATTCTTTTACGCTTTCAAAACATGTACCGTAGATCCTCCGCAGCATCGGATTAGTCTCAATGCCATGCCAATATGCGCCGGCCACTGAAAGCAGCTTAAAGGCTTTTATCTCTCCCGTAGATTTAATGTGCGGCCCGCGGCAGAGATCGACAAATTCCTTGCCGGTGCGATAAATGGATACGTTCTCGTCGGGTATGTTACGGATCAGGTCCAGTTTATATTCTTCACCGACTTTTTTAAACAGCTCCGACGCGGCATTTTTGGAAAGATCCTCTTTTGAAAAAAGCAGATCCTTATTGATGATCTCCTGCATCTTCTTTTCTACTGCCGCAAGATCCGCGTCGGTAAACGGCTCTTTTTTGTCAAAATCATAATAAAAGCCGCTCTCAATAGCCGGGCCGATACCCAATTTAACCTCCGGCCAGAGCTCCTTTACCGCCTGTGCCATCACGTGCGAACAAGAATGTCGTAATGTAGTTAGGTCCATAATTTGTTTTTGCTTTGGGCTACGGTTACGATGCCCGTTTCGTAGTTCGTCGTTCGTCTTTTGTCGTCCGTATTCCGTAGTTTAACGATATACGAAATACGAACAACGGAAGACGAATACTGATACGAGCCTCGTTACCGTAACCGATTTACGTAACCCGATAATTGGTTAAATTCTCAATAATGGTGGGCGGTACTGGACTCGAACCAGTGACCACCACAATGTCAATGTGGTACGCTAACCAACTGCGCTAACCGCCCGTTTATTTTTAAATATCAATGCTTATAGCAAACACCTTAACCGCGATATCTTTTGTCGACCAACCACCCTAAGAATGCACCCGCAGACACCCAAAAGACAATTGTTAAAATATAGCCGAGCGCATTGAATTGATAAAGAAGAAATGCGGCACCTCCGGTTTCGATTGGAAGCCCTAACGATCTCCCTATGATCGCTACAGGCATCTCCAAAATGGCAAGTGCGATAATTATTAACCCAGCTAAAGGATGTCTACCAAATTCAACATTAAATCCAGTAAGTATTAAAAATATCCCGAACAAAAATAGCGGGACAAACAAACCAATCAAGGCCCCTCGCAACCAGAGATTCTTTGTCTGCATAGCGACCTCACGATCATTTTAATGGGCAAGGAGGGAGTCGGACCCTCATGACCTTGCGGCCAATAGATTTTAAATCTATCGTGTAAGCCATTCCACCACTTGCCCGCAAAATATCCACGGAGATACTACGCTCGCTGCCTCGCTTGCCGCTCGGCCACGCTCGCATAGTATCAATTAAAAATTTACGACAAGTAAATTTTTAATTGAGGCGCGGAGCGGAATCGAACCGCTGAATAACTGTTTTGCAGACAGTTGCCTTAGCCCCTTGGCTACCGCGCCACGTAAAACTCGCTTCGCTCGTCACGTGGCAGGCCCGTGATCCACGGAAAGCAGATTTTACGGGCCGCCGCACAAGACTCAAACAATATTTTTTACTTCTTTTACTATCGTCTCAATTTCCGCCAAGCAACCGAGGCCTATATCGCCGCAGGCAAGCCTGCCTTTTCGGGGTTCCACAAATTTATAATCCAATGATTTCAATTTCTTGATATTGCCCTGGGTGATCCTATTCAGATACATCCCTTCGTTCATCGCCGGACATATTAATACCGGAGCGCTCGCAGCGCAAACCACGCAAGTCAGCAGGTCGTCGCTTATGCCTCCGGCAATTTTCCCGATGATATTAGCCGTAGCCGGCGCGATAACAACCAAATCCGCCTTTGCGGCCAAAGTTACATGCGCTATATCCCAATTCCTCTGCGTCTCAAATAAGCCGCTAAAAACCTGATTACCCGATAAACTTTCAAAGACGAGCGGGCTGATCAATTTTTGCGACTCCGGAGTCATCACCACGGTCACGGCAAAACCTTCTTGCTGTAACCGGCGCAGGAGATCGCATGCCTTATAGATAGCTATGCTAGCGCTTACCCCTAAAATTATATTTTTGGTTTTATTCATATATGCGTCGTCCGTCGTCCGTATTCCGTCGTCCGTCTGCAGGGGCGGGTTTCAAACCCGCCCCTGCAAAAAAGCGTGAACATACATTCCCCTACGCTTTCTTGGAGACCACACAGACTACTTTGCCTGCCGCTATTTCATGCAGCGCCACAGTAGAGGGCTTCATCGACGCTGGGGCCGCCACCAGCTTGGGCTGGCCCTCGGCGATTTGCAACGCTCTCTTAGCCGCTAAAATAACTAATTTATAAATTGACCCCAAGCTTCTGTCCAACAATCCTTCCAGCTCTATGTACGCCATTTTACTCCTCGCTGTGGTTGCGTTGCGCCCATTCCATCCCTAAATTCAACCGTTCACTTTATACTTTAAAACAATCCCCTTCAACTCGGCCAACGCCCGTTTAAAATCATCGTTGACCAGGCAATGATCGTAACCTTGCGACTCCTTCAATTCCTGCCCGGCCATGCCCAGCCGTTTTTTGATCTCTGCCTTTACAGTCTCCCTGCCCCGGCCGTGTATTCTCTGCCTGAGCGCCTCTAATGAGGGAGGCGCTATAAAGATGGTTACGGCTTGAGCCGGATAAGTGCGCTTTATATGTTTTGCCCCGGCCGTATCCAGGCAAAGCGCCACAAATTTACCCTGCCTAAGGCGCTCTTCCACAAAATCTTTGGGCGTGCCGTAATAATATCCCAAATATTTGGTCCATTCAAGGATTTTTTCTTCTCTGCGCTTGCGCCTGAACTCCCCGGCGCCTACAAAAAAATAATCCCTGCCCTGCTTTTCCCCGCGCCGGGCGCTCCTGGTAGTAAAAGACACCGAACGCTCCAGAAGATTTTTTAACTCACGGCTTTTCAGCAGTTTTCCAAGGAGTGTGGTTTTGCCTGAACCCGACGGGCCGGAAATAACGAATATTCTTCCCGGGCTACGCGCTATGGGCTCGCTGTTTTGGGCTTTCACTCTATATTCTGGACCTGTTCGCGGATCTTCTCCACCTGGCTGCGGATCTGCACTGCCTTGGCAGAGACATTAATATCGCTGGCCTTGGCGGCCAGAGTATTAATCTCCCGCTGCATTTCCTGGGCGATGAAATCCAATTCCTTGCCGATGGAGCCGCTTTTGGCGAGCTTGCTTTTAAAATTGCGTATGTGAAAGGCGAGCCGGTCTATTTCTTCGGTGATATCCGATTCTTTTAAAAAAGAATTGCGTTCCTCGTCGGTCGTCATCCGGCTCAGCCTGTCTTTTACCGCCTGGCGGAATCGAATTTTTACCCCCACAAGCCCGATGCGCAGCGCCTCTGCCCTGTTCTTTAAGAGATGGTACAAGGCGCGGCCTTCTTTCTGCCGCGTCTTATCCAGGTCCTCAACCGCCAGATCCACCAGCACCTTAAGCCGGCTCCAGATACCCGCCTTCGGGATGTCGCTTTCCTCGACGGCCAGTACACCGGGCAGGTGTATCAAAACATTAGCGCTGATTTCATCTTTAAGGCCAAATTGTTTACTGATGCCTTTTAATATAGAAACATATTCCTTTAATAACGGTTGGTTGACAGAGGCGGCGCAGGCGCGCCTGGCCGTGAAATTCAGCGCGCAGATGACCCGGCCTCTTTTGACCCTGGCTTCAATTTCTTTTTTGAGGTTGCCTTCCAGGGCAAGGAACCCGTCGGGCATATGAAACACCGTTTCTAAAAATTTGTGGTTCGAACTGCGCAGCTCAACGCAGATCTTACCCAGGGACGCTATCTGCGCCTCCCTGCTGCCAAAACCGGTCATACTTTTTATCATCTTTATTTCCTTTTTATTATGAATTTTATCCGTCATCTAGGGGGTTTTAAACCCGCCCCTGCAATTTTTTTACTTTATGCCCAGATTTTTTTCTGCCGTTTGATTTCTGCGGCCTCTTTTACCGGATAGAGGTCCACAATGATCTCCTCCGGCGCAAACCAGAGTTGTATCTCTCTTTGCGCCTCGTCTGCGTTTGAAGAAACATGGATGACATTTTCATAGACGCCGGATGTGGTGATCCTGCCGTAAGAGCCGCGGATTGAAGTAGACTCCGCCTCTTCCGGGTTGGTGGCGCCGGCTAAGTCGCGGCATTTCTTGATCGCGTCTTCGCCCCAATAGACCAGGGCCATGACCTTGCGCCGGTCATGTAATTCTCCGCGCAAATATTTTATCAGGTCGTCAAAAAAAGGCTTATCCGTGAGGTGCTTATAATGCTCAGTCGCCAACTCCCGCGAGACGCGCGCCATTTTTGCCGCCACGATCTCCAGTTTCGTCTCGGATAGGCGAGTCAGGATATTGCCGGTCAACGACTTTTTCAAACCATCAGGTTTGATTAATATCAATACTGCCTGGTTCACTGATCTTCCCTCCTTTGATTACGTTGGTAATCCTCTCCAGGTCGCCCTGGGAATAAAATTCGATGATGATGTGCCCGCGTTTTATCTGTTTGCTGATCGTGACCTTCGTAGCCAAAACCTCGCGCAATTCCTCTTCCATGATCACAATCTGCGGCTCACGGGGGGAAATGCTGATGCGGCGCTTGAACCCCTTAGGCTTGTGCATCATCATCAAACCTTCCAATTCCTTAACCGTCAAACCCTTGGCAATAATCTCCTGGGCCAGGCGGCGCAGTTCATTTTCGTCCGTCATCTCTAAAAGAGCCCGGCCAAGCGCAAAGGATATCCGGCCTTTACGCATCTCATCCTGGACATCAAGAGGTAACTTCAATAATCGCAATGTGTTAGTAATAGAAACTCTTGCCCGGCCCAATGCCTGGCCGAGCCGTTCCTGAGTAAAGTTAAACTTTTCAATCAAATACTGATAGGCCCGCGCTTCTTCGATCGGGTTTAAGTCTTCCCGCTGAATGTTTTCAATCAACGCCAACTCTAATGACTCCTGATCGCTGGCCTCCCTGACTATAACCGGCACATCCTTAAGGCCCAGCGATTGAGCCGCGCGCAGGCGCCTCTCTCCAGCAATTAACTCATAATCATCACCCTTGCGTCTAACTATAAGCGGCTGGATCACCCCTTTTTCCTTTATAGACTGCGCCAGCTCGGCAATGCCCTCATCATTGAAATTTTCCCGCGGCTGAAAAGGGTTAGGCTTAAT
>JAUYEC010000071.1 GCA_030691585.1 Candidatus Omnitrophota bacterium | reverse complement strand
GGCGACCGGCTGATGAATTTTGACCGCGATAATGAGACCAGTATCATATCCATTATGTCAAACGGCAACAGTGTTGATGTTGTCGCTTCCATCGGCCCCAAGCCGCAGATGGTTGTCAAAAAGCTCAGTAAATAAAAAAGGGGACAGCGACTTTTTTTATGCGAGACAATCATGCGTGAAAAAAAGTCGCTGTCCCCTTTTAGACTAAAATAAAAAAATACTTGACAAATATGGGGTTATGTGATAAAAAAATGACAACTAGGTTATACCACTGGACATGACTTTAATGTCAGGCGAGAAGGAGGTGAAGACATAAAAGGCCCGAAGTCAGAAAAGATCCGGTGATATACTATATAGGTAATTCTCTAGGAAATTTTTATTTGATCCTAGTTAAACATATCATAAATAATTTTCTTACAGGAGGTTAAACAAAATGGGTAAACGCTTAATTTTTGTTCTGGTGCTGGCGATAGCCCTGGGTGTAACTTGCTCAGCTTTCGCAAGCGTACAGAACGTCAAGGTCAGCGGCGATATCACCGCGACCGGAGTTGTCCGTGACAACTTTGATCTGACCAAAACTCCCCGTGATCTGACGACCAGCAGCACATATCAGAATTACGATGACAAGGAAAGAGATTGGTTCACCATTACCAGAGTGCGCGTGGATGCCGACCTTACGGATAATGTCGGTGCAACAGTCCGGTTATTGAACGAAAGAAATTGGAACGGCGAATCCACAACCGGTTATGCGCCTAACAGAAATATCAGCCCCACGGGTATTCCTGTTACCGGCGATAATGCCAAAGAACTACAGGTTGATCTTGATCTGGCCTATGTGACTTTAAAAGAGTTCCTTTATTCACCTTTGACGATAGTTGTCGGCCGCCAGGAATTGCATTTTGGCAATGATTGGTTGATCGGCGATCCGGATACCAACATCTGGAGCGGAAAGACATCTTTGGCTGAAGGCGACCTGAGCGCGCGCAAATCATTTGACGCGATCCGCGCGACCTTGGATTACAATCCTTTGGTCATTGATGCTATGTATGCAAAAACCGCGGAAAACAACGTAACCGTAAATGATGATACCACCCTTTACGGCGTCAATGCCGCGTATGCAATGGATAAGAATACCAACATTGAAGGTTTCTTCTATGCCAAAGTCATCGGCGCGAAAACTACGCCCGTCACGCATGTTAATGGCGGAACCGTGGATTTCTGGAACCACGAAGTAAAGCAGGAAGCCGATAAAGTGTTTACCATCGGCGGCCGCGTTACCAATAAAACAGTGAAGAACCTCAGCGTTGATTTGCAGAGCGCTTTTCAGTTTGGAACCTATAGCCCGAGATATGACGTAAACGCCAAAGGACCCGGCGACAATAACACAGTTTGGGCCGAAGGTGCAAACCGCAGGGCGTGGGGTATCGAAGCATTGCTTGATTATGACCTCAAAGATGTTGCAATGATCTCCAAGTATGCTCCGAGCGTCAGCGCGACGTATGTGTATCTCTCCGGTGCTAAAGCCGCAAGAGTCGGAACAGACAACTATACAGGTTGGGATCCGATGTTTGAGAACCAGACCTTTGGCCATATCGCCAACGCGATCATCGGTTTCACCAACCAGAGCCTGGTCGGTCTGTCCGCGAAAGCTAAACCGGTGCAGGATGTGGGTGTTAAGGTTGATTGCTATGCATATTGGTTAGCAAAGAGAGCGCGTGATAATGACACAGCGGTTCTCTCGCTCGTCAACAACGCAAGAAGCTTCGTTTTGAACAAAACACCTTTCTTAGGGCAGGAATATGACCTCACCGTAACCTATGACTACACGGAAGATGTGCAGTTCTCGTTATTGGGCGGCGTGTTTATGCCTTCAAAGGCGATCAAAAGCGCCAACACCGAAGGTACGCTTACTAAGAGAGCAGCAGCCAGCGAATTGATCGGATCCATGAAGGTTACATTCTAAGGCGTTTCTTTTAAAAAAAACCCCCGGGGGAGTGATCCCCCGGGGGTTTTTTATTGACTTGCGATTTAGTTTATATATAATAGAGCGCATATGTTGAACCTTGCGATTATCTTCCACATGCACCAGCCGTATTACAAGAATCTCCTCACACGGGAGACGGACCTGCCTTGGGTGCGCCTGCACGGCGTAAAAGATTACCTGGATATGGTAGAGATGCTGGAAAAATTCCCCAGGATGCGGCTTGTCTTTAATCTGGTACCATCCCTCTTAGAGCAAATCGAGGACTACACAAGCCGCAATATTCACGATAAGTTCCTGGAACTTACACTTAAGCCGGCCAAAGACCTGGACCAGCAGGACAAAAAATTTATCCTGGAGAGATTTTTTTCCATCAATAAAGACAGGGTCATCGCGTTAATTCCCCGCTACTACGAATTGTATTTTAAGAAACAGCGCAAGATTGAATTCACCCAGGCTGACTATCTTGACCTGCAGGTCTGGTTTAATCTGGCATGGATAGACCCTGGCTTCAGGTCCGCGAGCCCGGAATTGAAGGCCCTGGTGGCAAAAGGCAGGTATTTCAGCGAAGAAGACAAGCAAGTAGTTTTATGCAAACAAGAATGTATATTGCAAGGCATAATTCCGGCTTATAATAAATTCATCCAGAAAAAACAGATAGAAGTAACCACCAGCCCTTATTACCATCCTATTTTGCCGCTGTTGGACTCTACAGACAATGCCAGGGAGGCAAATCCGGCATCCAGCCTTCCCGCGGTTAAATTCAGCTATCCTGAGGATGCGGCGGCGCAAATTGAAGAAGCTATTGTATCTCATAAGGCAAAATTCAACGAGGCACCCGCGGGCATGTGGCCATCGGAAGAATCGGTGTGTGAAAGCATCTTGCCTTTTATTATGCGCTCCGGTATAAAATGGATCGTGGCTGACGAAGCGATACTGTTCAAGTCCCTGGGCAAGGCCCCGCGCGACGCAAAACTTTTATACCAGCCGCATCGCCTGGAGAGGCAGGAGGGAGGCCTGAACATCGTTTTTCGCGACCGCAACCTCTCTGACCTGATTGGTTTTACTTATCAGGGTTGGGAGGCTAAGCGCGCGGTAGATGATTTTATGCAGCACCTGCGCCAGATCAATAAGGCCATGCATGGCCATGAGGCGCTGGTTACCGTGGCCATGGATGGGGAGAATGCCTGGGAATATTATGAATCGGACGGCCGTAACTTTCTGGAATTGCTCTACGAGAAAATTTCAGATTCAAAGTTCATCAATCCGGTTACGATCAGTGAATATTTATCACAGCACCAGCCTAAAAAAAATATCAGCCGTCTTGCCGCGGGTTCCTGGATATACGCGGAATTTTCCAAGTGGATCGGCAGCCCCTATAAAAATAAGGC
>JAUYEC010000032.1 GCA_030691585.1 Candidatus Omnitrophota bacterium | reverse complement strand
GCTGTATGCCTCCCGGGAGGAAGCAGTCATACAGGATATACCGATAAGATCCGGAGAATCCTCAAGCACTAACCGGATAAAATCATCCTCCTTAAGCCCCATGGATGCGCCGTCAAGCAGCTTTATCCGGTCAAAGCCATTGGCCTTTAACGAAGAGGCGATATAGCCCAACCCTAAAGGCGGCAAATACCCCCTTTTGATCTTTGACTTTGACGCGTACGCGGATTTGATCAGATCAAATGGGGGCGTGGTTAAGCTGATCCTCATTTTTTCTCAAGGCTCCAACTATAGATAAACTTCGTCTATTTTTCTTTTTTTAAATACCTTCGCGGGGCATCCGGCAGCGACCGATCTTGCCTGAATATCGCTGACGACCACGGCACTCGCACCGATCACGGCATCTTCACCAATGCGTATCTTATGGATAATATTGGCGCCCAGGCCTATAAAACTTCTTTTGCCGATCACGCTTTTTCCTCCCAAGATCACCCCCGGGGAAAGCGTCGCGAAATCATCAATAACGCAATCATGCTCCACGATCGCGCCGGAATTTATCAGGCAGTGATCGCCGATTGAAGCATAAGGGTTTATTATGGCGCCCGGTCCGATAAAATTTCCCGCCCCCATTTTAATATTCCGGGCAATGATAGCGCCGGGATGTATTATATTAACCGCTCTTATCCGGTTCTTTGCCAGAAGCTCAATGCTTAAGCGTTCACGGGAAAATCCCGCTCCTATTGCCACAAATGCATGTGTTATTTTGTATTTTTTAAATATTTTTTCGGCATCTTTCTCGCTGCCGAGCACCGGCATATCCAGGAACGAACTGATCCTGTCGGAAGTAATAAGCCCCGCAAGTTTGTATTTTTTGGCTAAAGCCAGGACAAAAGTTTCATAGACGACCTTGGCATGGCCGGATGTGCCGATAATCACAAGATTCGCTCTTTGCGGCGCGCTGGCCGCGTTATCACCCTGTTTTTTTATTTTCATGGCAAATATCCTTTATAATTGCGCAAATGGTCTTAACCGTTGATTCAGGAAGCCGGCCATACAACGGAAAAGAAAGAACCGCCCCGGATATCCTTTCGGCAACTGGAAGATTAGCCGGACTTGCCGAAGGCAAAGAGCTATAGCACGGGTAATGGCTGCATAAAGGATAAAAATATTTCCGCACTATGATATTCATTTTACGCAGAAGATCAAACAGCGCATCGCGGCCGGCCCCGTAATCTTTGGCAACAACCCTGATGACAAAATACTGATAGTTATGCTCGACACCGTCCATATCTGTGGAAAATATGATTCCGGGCACATTTGTCAGTTCGCGCCTGTAAATACCGGTCAATGCCTTTCTTTTTTTGATCTCGTCATCGATCTTTTTCAACTGGATCAACCCGATCGCGGCCTGTATCTCGTTCATCTTGGCGTTGGTGCCCGGGCCCACGACCTCTTCTTCGTTCTTTATGCCGAAATTTTTCAGGTAGTCAACCTTTTCTTTTAACGCGCGCTCATTGCAGACCAATGAGCCGCCTTCGATCGTTGTAAATATTTTAGTGGCATGAAAACTGAACATTGCGGCGTCGCCGAAATTTCCTATGCCTACCCCCCTGACCCTTACTCCGAACGAATGAGCCGCGTCGTATACGATTTTCAGCCCATGCTTGCGGCCAATTGAGGCGAGCTTCTCTACATTACAGGGAACGCCAAAAACATGTACCGGCAATATGGCGGTGGTTTCGCGGGTAATAAGAGCTTCAATTTTATTGACATCAATATTATAAGTATCTTCCTCGATATCGCAGAATACCGGCTTGATGCCGTTCCAGTATAGAACGTGCGGCGTCGCCGCAAATGTGAATGGCGTGGTGATGACTTCGCCTTTGAGGCCAAGCGCGTTGATGCCTATCTGCAGCGCCAGCGTGCCGTTACAAAAAAGAGAAATATCCTTAACTTTGAGGTATTTGGCCAACTCATTCTCTAAAATACCGTGATAGGCGCCGTTATTTGTGACCCATCCGGACGACCATATCTTGGCCAGGTATCCGTCTAATTCACTTAGAACCGGCAGGTCGGGCCTTGTGATAAAGACCGGGGCGTCAAATTTGTATTTTTTAACGAGCTTATCCTGCCACACCGGAAATTTTGAATTCATAAATACAGCCTCTAGTGAAGCTCCCCGGGCTTCAAACTCGGGGTTTCTGAAGCGGAATACTTGAGCGGCCATAACTCACCCGTGCCCTTAAGGGCACGGTTTTCAGGCCGCGAAAGTATAAAATAGGTGATCCGGAAAAATATTTTTATAATTTATCCTGCCGTCCTGGCGCGTGATCAGCTCTGCCGCCGTGATCCCCATTTTCATCGCTTCATCGATATTCGCGTAAGTGTAGAGGCCTTGCCTGCCTATGGTGATCAAACCGTCTATCTTTTCCAACTCTTTCAGGCTTGATCCGACGATATCCTCAAAACCTTTGAAAAAAAGCGGATGAGAATACTCGATATATTCGGAAAAAACACTTTCTATATCCTGGCGCCGCACGATGCCATATTTTTCCAGGACAGGGATCATCAATTCAAAAAGCGCATTATCTCCTGCCGTCCATAATTCATCGTTTATCCGGCAGGAAACTTCAAGACAAAGAATAGTCTTATTATCGGAAACAAGAGTCTTGCTGAACTTTGACATATCGGACAGCCGGTTAAAAATGACATCTTTATCCGAAAAATATATCCACGGCAGGTCAAGAACCTCCTTTTTATTGACGATCATATAAAACAGCCTCATTGAGGTATAACTCAACTTCGAAGAATCGCTTTTGACTGAAGGGTCCACTCCTTCCAAAAGCTGGATCAGCTCGTTTAAAGGGATGCTGGAAATCAATCTTGCATTTTCGATCAGGCATGTTTTGCCTTCTTTGTTGGTGTATTGGACCCCGGCTACCCTATTGTCGCGGCAATATATGTTTTCTACCCTGGCATTATGTATTACCTCACCCGCCTTGCCAAGGATCCTTTCTTCCATCTTCTGCATCAATACGCCCACACCGCCCTTTGGATAAAAATTATAGATCTGGGTTGAATCTTCAGGATGGAATTTTTTTTCGTTGAAAAGGGCCCTTTTTATGATGGCAAATAAACTTAAAACAGGGATCCTTTTCTCCGCTATTATCTTTGAAAGGCAGGAAGGATCCATCTTCCAGACCTTTGAGGCATAAGGCTCGAAATAAATTTCATAGAGGACGTTCCCGAATCTATTTATTATCCATTCCTTAAATGAACCTTCGTCAGGCCGGGAAAAAGATAACCTTCTCTTTGCGCGGGTGACCATAAAATCGAAGAACGCCGCCAATGACAGATACAACGGGATGCTGGTAAAAACCTTCATACCGGTCAAGGGGTAAGGAACAACACGATCCCTGAAATATATCCTGGAGACTATTTTATGCTCTTCGATCTGGTTGTCCAGAAGGCGCTTTATCAAGCCGATGATATCAGGATATATACTGTGTAAATTATGCGGCCCCAGGTCGTATTTGAGCGCGCCCTTTTGCAGGGTCTTTGCCATACCGCCGGACAGCGGATCCGCTTCCAGCAATATAACGCGTTTTCCTTTATCCGCCAAAGCATGGGCAGCGGCAAGCCCTGCCGGCCCCGCGCCCATTACAACATAAGTAATCGGATGCTCGTCATTCATTTGACGTTAACCTCTTCCGGCGTAAAACTAACTGCCTGAATCCCGCCCAGGCGAATATCACATATAACGGTATAAGCACAAGAGCGTATCTGGCCTCGGTATATGTCAGCGAAGGAACAATATTGACAAAACCGATGAGAAAAAGGAATAAAGCGTAATCTTTCATCCTGCCCAGATTGCTTATAAAAAAATACAGGACGAAATAAAGGATGACATAGCCGGGCAGCTTGAATAAAAGGCGCAGAGCGCCAAGTATACTGCCACCCCATGGATATCTCTGGAAAAAAGCGATAACGGGTATATCTTTTAAGAGCGGCAAGTATGAAAAATTGGCCATTTTTATCAATTCCGGCAGCGTTAAAACCGCGTACTTGAAAGGATGCCGCGCAACCTTTCCTATGAAATCTCCGGTAATTTTGTCGCCTATCTGTTTATCGCTCATACCGGAGGCCTTGAGCCCTGATACTTCTAAATCATATTTATCCACAAGCCTTAAAGTGTAGCTATGCGCCTTTACCCCGTTCATCGCCTCCGGGAATATCTTTTTTCCCAGTGTTTCTGAAAAATCAAAAACAAATTCCTGCGCTATTTCTTTTGAAGACAGGTCCTGCTTCAAGCTCCTGTTGGCGATATTATTAATTTCCCTGCCGTAACTGACACAATAGCGCCCTGTAACGCCGTAGTTCCTGAGCACCCAGGGAAAAAGAACAGCCAGACAAACGCCCAACATTAACAGATGCGACAGGATGATCTTTTTTTCCCTGTAATACAATAAAAGCATCACTATCAGCACCGGGATAAAATACAGCATGAGCACCTTACACAAGATCAATGCCGCGTAAACGATCCCCGTCAAGGCCGCCGAACGGATATTTTTATTTCTAAGCAGCGAATATTCGCAATAAACGAATAACATAAAAAGAAAAACAGCCAGGCACTCCGAGTATAAATACTGGGGAAAATTTAATAGCGTAGGGAAAAATAAAATCCCGATCAGTACCGGGCCTCTGAAATGTTCGCCGAATAACCTGACGGCGAGCTTAGAGCCGATGAGTGCCGCCAGCAGGATAAACAATATCTGGCATATTTTGACCGCCAAAACAGAATAATTCGTTAAAAGAAACACAATAGCCACATACGAAGGATATAGGGGTTCGCGCAAGGTTGTTTTTGACAACGCCCCGTCCGTTGATAAAGAAAAGGTCGCGTGTTTAGCCAGGTTATACCCCAACGTATAGTATTGGGGTTCATCCCCTATCAGGTCGAACTGGAAAAATATGACAAAGGCCAGCGACAGGATAAAAGAAGCCGCGAGAAATAAAAGGATAATCTTCTTATTCATTCGCCGTAGTTTTTTGAATCCGCTTGCATTTTAAGCCGGAAAATAATTTTTGGAAAACCGATATCTTAAACGGCACCCAGTGCAGGTCGGTACCGGTGCTTGAGCACAAAATCGTGTTGTAAAAGAACCTGAAACCCTGTAATAACGAAATATTGAAGTACAAAGTATCCTGGATGATATTTATGAAACCGAACATCCGGATAAAAGCGCTGTGTCGCCGCTTAATGATGCGTTTAAATAATCCGTATAGAAAGGGAAACTTGACCATGTAAAAGAAGAGCACGGCTATATTTTTGAATTCATTTGCATTATCCGTCTTGCAGAATAAATGAAGGGAATCCTCCGTAGAGAAGTCTTTTATCAATACATCTTTGTCTACAAGTTGCCCCTGCCGCGCCGCCATATCAAATATCTCCGTCCTGGGAAAAGGCATCAGGGTGTTGATACGAAAAAAATCGGCTTTTATCCGGTGATTGATCCTGATCGTGGATAAGGCATCTTCGAGTGTCTCGCCCGGCAAGCCTATGATATTCGTAGTATAGATTTTAATGCCGTATTTCTTAAGCAGAGCCGCACCTTTTATGATGTCCTCATCACTGATATCCTTCTTCAGAACGATATTCCTCAAATTCTGGCTTCCGCTCTCCAGCCCGACCTGGACAGCGTAACAATTCCCGTCTTTTAGCAGCGCCGCGGTTGCTTCATTCAATAAATTAAACCTTAAATTGCATGAATAAGGTATCTTGAAATTTTTTTTGTAGATCTCGGTGAATTTCGCCAGCCATCTTATATCAAATGTGAATAAGTCATCGGAAAAATGGACCCTTTTAAGAGGATATTTTGACCTTATGTCGGAAATTTCCTCCAGCACCTGCTCCACGCTCTTCTTGCGCACAAATCTAGAGTTGGGTATTTTCATTTCTCTTCTCAGCCACGGCTCATTGCAGAACGTGCAATCATACGGACAGCCGTATCCGCTAATGAACCTTTTCATCGGCAATGCGGCAAGAAAAGGGTATTTTTTGTAATATAGGTCGCGGTCGGGAATAGGCATGCTTTGGATATCGTCAATATTGGCGGAGATGCCGTTACGGTAGATCTTACCATCAAGCCCGCGCGCCGATATGCCGGGGACGTCGAGGGTATTTCCCTTGACCTTCAAACGCTCGAGCAAGGCCAGCAAGGAATATTCGCCTTCCCCGGATGAGATATAATCGATGAACGGATAATCTTCAATGCATTCGGGATAAAAAGTAGTGTGCGGCCCTCCGATTATAACCGGAATGCCCGTGTTTTTCTTAAACTCTTCCGCGCTGGCAAATACATCTTTGTGCATCCCGGTAAAAGCGGAAAAACCCAATATGTCCGGCCGGCTATCTTCAATATCTTTGTAAACATTCTTGGAATGAGATAATAGTATCAAGCCGGACTGATGGCCGTGTTTTTTTAAAAAAGAGGACAAATTGCATAAACCTATTGATTCCGACAAGCCGTTTGCCTGGATAAAGAGAATTATCATTTACGAGGCCGCCGTGTTGTTACGTAACTCATCGTCAAGCAGGATCTTTTCCAGCCAGACGTATAATACGGTAAAAAGGTATTTCCTGCCCATTTCTTTGATGCTAAGTTTTGAAACGCCGCTTTTACGGCCGTACCAGCTGATCGGTATCTGGGCGTACGAATACCCCCTGATGATCGCCTTGAGCGGGATCTCAACCGTAATATTAAAATACAGCGCCTGGATAGGCATAACCGCTTTTATGACTCCGGAGCGGTACATTTTAAAGGCATTGGTCATGTCGTTGACGCGCGTGCCGAATAAAACCTGGATAAAAAGGTTGGCCATCCTGTTTGTGAATAATTTCACGGGAGGATAATCTTTTACCTTGCTGCCCTTGATAAACCTGGAGCCAAAAACACAGTCGTAGCCTTCTTCTATCTTCCTAAAACACCTGATAACATCTTTGGGGTCGTCGGACAGGTCGCCCATCACAATAGATACCGCGTCCCCGGTCGCGGCCGCAAGGCCGTCGCGCACCGCCCTTCCAAATCCTTTGGGCGGGCGGCGGCGCAAAACCACCACACCCGGATAACGCTGAACAAGGGCTTCGGCGGCGGACCCGGTGTTATCAGAGCTGTTATCGTCAACAATAATCACTTCATAGGCGATAGCTTCTTTTTTTAATTCCTCGATGAGTCCGGTAACGGTCTCGGATATATTAGCTTCTTCATTGTGCGCGGGGATCACTATTGAAAGGACCATTGGCATCATTTATCTGAATTTCAGCTTCCAGGGCAGCAATAGCGCTTCAAAAATATCATTGCGCGAGATCTTTGAAGCGCCGGCAGCCCTGTTCTTAAAGATAATGGGTATTTCGTATAAACTAAAACCCTTCTGCTTACACAAGTATTTTATTTCGGCCTGAAAGGCATACCCCTTTGAAACGAAACCCGGGAAATCCAATGCCTCCAGCGCCTTTCTGCGAAATCCGGTAAACCCGCTCATCGGATCGCTGCATTTTAACCCGAGGAGCAATTTTATGAACATTGCCGCCAAGATACTATTAATTATCCTCAACGGCGTCCTGTTGATATTGCGCAGCTCTCCCCTGAACCGCGAGGTAGTAACCACGTCGAACTGACACAGGGAGCGCGCGACCTGCTCAAGGTATAGCGGGCTATGCGAAAGGTCAGCGTCCATCTCAAAGATATATTGGTAACCTTTGTCCAGCGCGTAACGGAAACCGTCAATATAGGCCGAGCCCAACCCCATCTTGCAAGGCCGGCGCATCAAATATGTGCCCGGCCTGTGAGCGCGTATTTCATCGATCAATTCTGCCGTGCCGTCCGGCGAGTTGTCATCCACAAAAAGGACGTCGGCCTTAAAATCTTTCAGCCCGTCTATGGCCTCCAGCAGCGGCTTGATATTGTTTCTCTCGTTGTAAGTAGGGATAACGATGATGTTATGGTTATCTGGAGACATAGGTTTATCTTAAAGTCAAGATGCCGTTTATTTATAGAGATAGCGTATGTGGCGCCATTTATCCAATAGCCACTTTCGATTGCCCACGCACCAGGCAATGGTAAGCTTAAGGCCCTGCTCAAATCCATATTCAGGCTGCCATGCGAGCTGGCGCTTAAGCTTTGAGGAGTCCAGGCTGTATCTTATATCATGGCCCAGCCTGTCTTTAACAAAAGTAATCGCGTCCGGGCCCTTACCCATGCCTTTGACGATCAACTT
>JAUYEC010000007.1 GCA_030691585.1 Candidatus Omnitrophota bacterium | reverse complement strand
GGATAAGGCCAGAAAGGAAGGTCGCGGTGAATATAAAAGAGATCAAAGAAATGATTTGCCTGATGAACGATAACGGCTTGGTAGAGCTGGAAATTGAAAAAGACGGTATGCGTATCAGGCTTAAAAAAACCACCTCCGCCCAAGATGGCAGCGCCGGGCCCATTATCGTAGAAAAACATGTTCTTTCACAGTCAACGGCCGCGCTTGCGCCGGAACAGGCGCCTGAAGCGCAGATCAAGACCACTGAAATAAAATCACCGATGGTCGGGACTTTTTACCGCGCGCCATCGCCTGAAGCCAGCGTCTACGCGGAAGTCGGCCAGGTAATTGAGCCGGGACAAGTTATCTGTATCATTGAAGCGATGAAACTGATGAACGAGATAAAATCCGAGGTGAAGGCCAAGATCCTGGAGATCCTGGTTGATAACGCCGAACCCGTGGAATTCGCCCAACCAATGTTCCTGGTCGAACCCGTCTAAAAATGTTTTCCAAAATACTTATTGCCAACCGTGGCGAGATAGCCCTGAGGATCATCCGCGCCTGCCGTGAGCTGGGTATCCGGACCGTAGCCGTATATTCCGAAGCTGACCGTAATTCCCTGCACGTGCGTTTTGCAGATGAAGCCATCTGTATCGGCCCGCCATCCAGCTCCTCAAGTTACCTGAACATCCCCGCAATAATCAGCGCCGCTGAAATCACCGACGTAGAAGCCATCCATCCCGGTTACGGGTTCCTGGCGGAAAATCCTCACTTTGCCGAGATCTGCGAATCCTGCAAGATCACTTTTATCGGCCCGACGCCTGAAAATATCCGCTTGATGGGAGATAAAATGGCCGCGCGCGCCGCTATGCAGAAAGCGGGCCTGCCGGTTGTGCCGGGTAGTATCGCGGCCATTAAAACCAAGGAAGAAGCGCTGAAAGTCGCAAAATCCATCGGATACCCCGTGATCATCAAAGCGGCGGCCGGAGGCGGCGGCAAAGGGATGCGGGTTTGTCACAATGACCTGACACTTATCTCAAGCTTAATGACCGCTCAGGCTGAAGCTGAAGCCAACTTCGGTAATTCCGCGGTTTATATAGAAAGGTACATTGAAAAGCCGCGCCACATAGAGATCCAGATCCTCGGGGATAAATACGGCCATATCCTGCACCTTGGCGAGAGAGACTGCAGCATCCAGCGCAGGCACCAAAAACTGCTTGAAGAGTCGCCATCGCCGGCGGTTGATGTTAAACTGCGCAAAAGAATCGGCGATATGGCGCTTAAAGGCGCTAAGATCGCGGGTTACGTCAGCGCCGGAACAATAGAATTTCTTCTGGACAGCCGGAATAATTTTTATTTCATGGAAATGAACACGCGCATCCAGGTAGAACACCCTGTAACCGAGATGGTCACCGGCATTGACCTATTAAAGGAGCAGATACGCATAGCCTGCGGCGAAAAAATAACCATACAGCAGGATCAAGTGCATATTAAGGGTGCGGCCATAGAATGCCGCATCAACGCCGAAGACTATGAAAACAACTTTTTACCCTGCCCGGGCAAAATCGAAACTCTTATCCTTCCCGGAGGGCCCGGCGTACGCGTAGATACGCATATTTACCAGGGCTATGAGATTTCCCCGTATTACGATTCCCTGATAGCCAAGCTCATTACTTACGGCTCGAACCGCCAGGAGGCGATCGCGGTCATGCGCCGCGCGCTCAATGAATTCCATATCTCAGGCATTAAAACTACCATACCTTTTTATCTTAAACTTCTGGAAAATCCCTTATTCCTCAAAGGTGAAATATCCACGCATTTTGTCCAGGAGATGTTCAAGGAAGAACAAAAGGAAATATAGCCTGCCTGCCGGCAGGCAAGGGACAGCATAATATGCCGTCCCTACAGCGATACTTGTCGCCGAAAGGAGGACACTATACCATGAGAATATTTACGGTTCTAGGGATTTTGTTCTATGCCACAATCATTACCCTTATAGGCCTCATCCTGATCATCTTTTCCTTGAACGTCCTGCAACCGCAGGACCTCAATAACTTCCTTAACTACACGCAATCCAGCCCGCAGTCAAGAATAGCCGTTGGTTTCTGCGGTGCGCTTCTGATATTGATCAGCTTTTCCTTTGCCCAGCTTATCCTGGGCAGGCTCCAGAGAGAAAAAACCATTGCTTTTAATACCTCGTCGGGAGAAGTCACTATTTCGCTTACCGCGGTTGAGGACCTGATACGCAGGCTTGCCGGCATTATCCCCGAGATAAAAGAGCTAAGGCCGGATGTCATCGCTACGAAAAAGGGAATACTGGTGGACTTAAGGGTAATACTGAGGTCAGAAGCAAATATCCCGGAGTTGACCAGCAGGCTGCAGGAAATGACCAAGGCCAAGATCCAGGAGGTCCTGGGAATTGAAGAAGAGATCATGATAAAGATCCACGTGGTAAAAATTATTTCTAAAGAAGAGAAGGAGCGCAAAAACAAAAATACGGATCAGCCGGATTCGGTCGTGCCGTTCAGCAATTACGGCAGGGCATAATACTGTCGTTCGTATACCGTAGTCCGTCGTCCGTAAAACGCCTTAACGAACGACGAAAAACGAACGACGAACGACCAAAACAGGAGAATACTTATGTCGAAGATCGGAATACTCACAGGTGGCGGCGACTGCCCCGGGCTAAACCCGGTGATCAGGGCCGTGGTCAGAAAGGGATTTAACGAGGGCTTCGAAGTCATTGGCATCAAAGACGGCTGGAAGGGCCTGATTGAAAATGACACGGTTAAATTGGACCTATCTTCGGTCTCGGGCATCCTGCCTAAGGGCGGGACGATCCTGGGCACCAGCAGAACAAATCCTTACAAAAAAGAAGGCGGGGTGGATAAAGTCCGGGACAATTTTAAGGCGCTGGGCCTGGACGCCCTGGTCGCGGTAGGCGGCGAAGACACGCTGGGCGTGGCCAATAAGTTGACCCAGGACGGCATCCCCAATATCGTCGGTGTCCCCAAGACAATAGACAATGATCTTTCGGCTACGGATTATACCTTTGGATTTGATACGGCGCTCAATATTGCCGTGGACTGCATTGACCGCCTGCATACGACAGCCGAGAGCCATCACCGTATTATCGTGGCAGAGGTCATGGGCAGGCATGCCGGCTGGATCGCCATAGAATCCGGGATCGCAGGAGGCGCTGATATTATCCTGATCCCGGAGTTGCCGATAGACATTGAAGAAGTTTGCGCCCTATTAAAGAAGAGGCACGGGCGCGGCAAAAAATTCAGCATTGTGGTCGTTGCCGAAGGCGCGCAGTTTAAATCCGGCACAATGGTCCTGCAGGAAGAAAAACTTGACGAATTCGGCCATGTGCGCCTCGGCGGTATCGGCGAAAGAATAGCAGTTGAGATAGAAAAACGCACCGGTTATGAAACCAGGGTCAGCGTCCTCGGCCATATCCAGAGAGGCGGGAGCCCATCTGCCTTTGACCGCGTCCTGGGTACCAGGTTCGGAGTCAAAGCCGTGGAGCTGGTCAAAGAAAAAAAATTCGGCAGGATGGTCTCTCTTTCGGGCAACAAGATCATTGATGTGCCCATCCAGGAAGCCGTCGGAACATTAAAGACCGTGGATATGGAGTTATATAGCATAGCAAAAGAGTTTTTCGGTTAATCGCCATATTCGTAGGGGGTTATTATGAGAGAAAAAATTAAGGATATTTTATCGGAAAGCATCCAGGTCAAAGAAGAATTGCTGCGCTCTAAACTTAGCGATATCGTCGAAATCGCCGGTATCCTCATTGGCTGCCTGAAGAAAAAAGGCAAGATCATTTTTTTCGGCAATGGCGGATCGGCAAGCGACAGCCAGCATTTGGCAGCGGAGCTTGTGGGCAGATTTATTAAGGACAGGCCGGCTCTGGCGGCAATAGCATTGACCACCAATACCTCCATTATAACGGCGCTAGCCAATGACTACGGTTATGAAATAATTTTTGCCCGCCAGATCGAGGCTCTGGGCGCTAAAGACGACGTGGCAGTGGGAATATCGACCAGCGGCCGGGCAAAAAACGTTGCTGCCGGATTAAAGCAGGCAAAAAAAATGGGCTTGGCGACTATTGCGCTTACCGGAGGCGACGGCGGAGAATCGGTAAAAATCGCGGATGCATCCTTAGTCATTCCATCAAACGTCACCGCCAGGATCCAGGAAGCGCATATCACTGTCGGGCATATCTTGTGCGAGCTGATAGAGCAGGAACTATGCTGAAAGACAAGATTAAAAGCCTTAGATCACTGCGCAGGATCGTCTTTGGCCTGCAAAAAAAAGGCAAAAAGATAATTTTTACCAACGGTTGCTTTGATATTTTGCACCTGGGCCATGCCCAATACCTTGAGGGCGCCAAAGCCTTGGGCGATGTTCTGGTCGTCGGTGTCAACTCCGACAACTCGGTGAAGAGGATCAAAGGAAAAAGCCGGCCCATAGTGGGCCAAAAAGAACGCATCAGCCTTATCGCGGCGCTGGAGAGCGTGGATTACACCGTGCTTTTTAATGAAGACACGCCGGCCAGGCTCATACAGGCGCTGCGTCCGGATGTGCTGGTCAAGGGGGCTGATTGGAAAAAGAACGACATAGTCGGAGCAAGTTTTGTCAAATCAAACGGCGGAAAAGTCGCCACGGTGAGGCTGGTCAACGGGCTGTCTACTAGTAACATTATAAAAAAGATACAACATCGTCTTTAACTAAACGTCCCGTAGGATGTGGGACGTAGGACGTGGGACGTAAAATC
>JAUYEC010000178.1 GCA_030691585.1 Candidatus Omnitrophota bacterium | reverse complement strand
GAGGAGCCAAACAGCGCCGGCAGGCCGTTTAGAGAGTCATACCAATTTGGTTTATTGGCCTCCATCTCAATGCCCGTTCCAAAGGGATCCAGAGACGCCAGTTTATTTGCCAGCAGGCAGAGCAATTTATTGATCAGTGTCGTTTGATACACCTCACCCTGGCCGTAAAGTGTCCTAACAAGGTGAGGGGAGGTGGCGCGTTTTGCGACCATCTCTTTTTTTTCATGGTCCAGCGCCACAGAATGCAGCTGCATGAATTTATTTCCGCAGCGCACGTATTTTTCCTGCCGCGGCCGCACAATCTCAATATTATCAAAAAAGGTAAATATTTTTTTCTTAAAAAATAATTCAGCGGAGCTCTCGGGATAAACGCCGAGGTAGCTTTCTAAGAGGTCAAGGTTATAGGCCCAGTGGTCGGTCCAGAAGCCATCGCCGTGTTCGGCTTCCTCAGATTTACGGCAATAGGAGATGACTACTTCCAGGAATTCTTCACGCGTGACCTTGAGGATGATTTCTCTCTCCTTTAAGAACATGATCAGCTCGCCGGGCGTAAAGGGTTTTTTCACAAAGGCCTGGATCGTTGCCAGGTGTTTTTCATCGACCAGGCCCTGTATTTTTTCCCCGAGGCCGGTTTCTGTGGCGGTGAAAACGGCACCCTTCATTACCAGCGGATTAAATCCGTCAGCCTGAATTAAATTAAAGAATGAGACGATATTCTCTTCCTTGACTTCCGGGTTAAACCAGATATCCGAGCGGCGGTTCTGGTTGGCGTCGCGGTAATTGCCGTTGCCCTGGGAGAAATAGGTAGGCTGCAGCAGGAATCTATTATAATCCCTTTCCGGGTCGCCGTGTTTGCGCGAATACAGGTAAAATACCTGTCCGGAGTTAAATACGTGAGGATAGCCGCCGCGCATGATATTGTCCAAATAAGTTTGTTTGGCGTAAAGATCATATTCCCGGCAGGAGCTGGAGGTGGTAATGTTGGATTCCAGCTCGGAGATGACTTGCTTGTTCTCATCTTTTTTGGCGGTGAGGTAGCCGGCCGCGGTTATCCTGCCGACGCTGGAATTAAGCGTCTTTAGGCTGCGCATATATCCGGATACCGCGTAAAATGTTTTTTCCATTCCCGGCCGCAGCTCTGTTTCGGCGAGCATAAAAGCGCAGGGGGTCATGTTGGCGAATTGTTCGTTCCTGGGCGCTTTGAATTTTTTCTCGGACAAAAAGCGGCGCGGGCAGGAGAAATCAGTCACCGGGCCGAAAATATTCTGCGGCTCGACAATCGGTTTGATCAGGCAGGCTTGGTTATTCTCATAATGAAAACAGAGGTAGAAGTTACCTTCTTTGATATGCACCACTTCCGGCTGGTCAGAGGGATCCACAGCCAGTTTATAAAAGGGCACGGAGTTCTCCAGATTCTCGATGTTCATCCAGGCCTCAATGGTGCGGCTCATTTCTTTGAGGCACCAGTGATTTGTGCCGTAAGGTATTATTTGCGGCAGGCCGTCAAGCAGCTGGATGGCTCGTGTCTTGCGGCCGAGGTTCTTGATACTCACGATTCTTACTAAGCCCGCGTAGGAGTCGTTGGGAATATTAAAATAATCCACGTTGACCTCAAGGCCCAGGGTGCGGTTGTGCTCCTGGAGGCTAAGGCCGTGGGAAGTTATCTTCATTTTGTTGACCAGGTCGAATTCCAGGTTGGTGGAGCCGTTGTGAAAGGGTTCGTAGAGGATGGATTTGGCACCTTGTGTCAGCTTAATAAAGGTGCGGAAGCCGCAAGAGGGGGTGATTTGCCAGGCTTTGTTAGCCGGATAAAACTCCAGTATGGCCTGGTCCTTGCTTTTTATGCCGAAGCTTGAGATGGCCTGGCCCCGGTTGACGTAAAACACCCACATCGGGATGCCGAATTTGCCGGCTATACCGGGGAAAAAGTTGGCGAAGGGTTTGGCGTGGTTGTAGTTCTCTATGACAAACGCACCGTCGCGGTCAAGATAATATTTAGGCTTTTTTTCGAGCGTGTGCTTCATTTTGCAGTCTCCCGGTGTGTAATTAAAATATTCTACGCCGAATTCAAATTTTGTCCATAGAAATTTTAATTTCCCCTGAATTGCTTAGTGGGTGCCGAGGCGCGCTCTCGCAGGAACGCGAGCTTTTCCCCGGCGTGGAAAAGCTCGCTCGGAAGGGCTCCTCGCTCTCACCGGCTCTGTAAAATAGCGGGTGATCCATGCCCGCTCGTCGCCCTTACGTCCTGCTCAAACCGCGCCTCGTCACCCCGCTAGCAAATATTTTCGTTAGATATCGCCTGGTGGCGCGTCTGTTATAGTAGAAAGGAGGGAAATTAGCGCCGCAATTTGATTTGACAGAAATAGGCGCTGGGGTTATAATAATTCTTTCCAAATACTATTCTAACCAACGGAGGCAGATATGGTTTTAGAGAAGAAAATAGCGGTAAAAGAGGCGGCAGCAGAGCCGGTTGCAAAGGAAGAGGCGCGTCACGCCTCAGACCGTCAAAAAGCGCTGGAACTGGCCCTTCTGCAGATTGAAAAACAATTTGGCAAAGGTTCGATCATGAAGCTGGGCGGGGACGTCAAGGTAGACGTGGAAACCATACCCACGGGCGCTTTGACCCTGGACCTGGCCTTGGGCGTGGGCGGCTTGCCGCGCGGCCGCGTGATCGAGATCTTCGGCCCGGAAGCATCCGGTAAGACCACGCTTACCCTGACTGCGATCAGGGAGATCCAGAAAAAAGGCGGGGTCGCCGCCTTTATAGACGCTGAGCACGCCTTTGATTCCACTTACGCCAAAATCATCGGGGTCAATCTGGATAACATGCTTATTTCCCAGCCGGACACCGGCGAACAGGCGTTGGAGATCACCGAGACCTTAGTGCGCTCAAACGCGGTGGACCTGGTAGTGGTTGATTCTGTCGCCGCCCTTACCCCGCGGGCGGAGATCGAAGGCGACATGGGCGATGCCCACGTCGGCCTGCAGGCGCGGCTGATGTCGCAGGCCCTGCGCAAACTTACCGCGGCGATCAGCAAGTCGCGCACCTGTGTTATATTTATCAACCAGATCCGGGAAAAGATCGGTGTAATGTTCGGCTCCCCGGAGACCACACCCGGAGGGCGCGCGCTTAAATTTTATTGTTCGGTCAGGCTGGACGTGCGTAAGATCGCCACATTGAAAGTTGGGGACCTGGTCGTCGGTAACCATGTCCGGGTGCGTGTGGTAAAAAATAAGGTTGCCCCACCCTTTCGTGAGGGCGAATTTGATATTTTGCATAACGAAGGCATCTCCAAAACCGGCAGTATAATCGATGCCGGGGTCACTACCGGGATCATTGAGAAGTCGGGCGCCTGGCTTTCCTTCCAGGGCGAGAAGATCGGCCAGGGCAGGGACGCCGCCATCAAGGGGCTCAAAGAAAATCAGAAGTTGGCGGATACATTAGAAAAAGAGATCAGAAAAAAGATCAGAGTAGGTTAGGCGTGGCTAAAAAAGCTTCTGACGCACAAAAAAAAGCGCTGAATTACGCTTATCTTTTATTAAGATTCAGGAAACGCGGCGTCCGGGAATTGCGCCTGCGCCTGGAAATAAAAGGTTTTGGCGCAAAAGATATCGATGAGACCGTGTCGTTCCTGGAAGAAAAAGGGTTCATCGAGCGGGAAAAACATTCTGAGGCCCAAGAAGCGGCGGAATTAGCGCAAGCCAAGTTTGCCAAATTAAAAAATATCTCTCCCGAAAAACTCAGGAGCCGTGTTTACGCGTATTTGGTTCGGCGCGGTTTTAGCCCGGAAGTGATCACTGAGACGATTGAGAAAATGTAGGGGCGGGTTTCAAACCCGCACCTACGGATGCGAACGACGAACAACGACATACGAACAACGGAATACGAACGACGAACGACGAAATACGGTATACGGACGACGAACGACGAAATACGAACGACGAAATACGGACGACGAAACATGAAAGCCGATATATTAAGAGAAAAATTTCTTAACTTTTTCAGGGCCAAGGCGCATAAGGTCATAGAGAGCGATTCTCTGATCCCCAGGGATGACCCTACGGTCCTGTTTACTCCGGCGGGGATGAACCAGTTTAAAAAGGAATTCATGGGTTATGATGCCGGCTATAAACGCGCCGCGACTTCCCAGCGTTGCCTGCGCACCGATGACCTGGATAAGGTTGGCAGGACCACCGGCCACCACACTTTTTTTGAAATGTTGGGGAATTTTTCTTTCGGCGATTATTTTAAGCAGGAGGCGATTGCCTGGGCCTGGGAATTCCTGACCAAAGAATTAAAATTAAATACCGAGGCGCTCTGGGTTTCGGTTTATGAGCAGGATGACGAAGCTTATGAGATCTGGAAGGATAAAATTGGCATCCCGGCGCAAAAAATAGTCAAGCTCGGCCAGAAAGAGAATTTCTGGCCGGCAAACGCCGTTTTGGAAGGGCCGAACGGCCCCTGCGGCCCGTGCTCTGAAATATTTTATGACTTTGGCAAAGACAAGGGCTGCCAAAAACCGGGTTGTTCACCGGCCTGCTCCTGCGGCAGATTTGTAGAGATCTGGAATCTGGTCTTTACCCAATTCAACCGTAAAGAAGATGCCACATTGGAACCTCTGCCGAACAAGAACATTGACACCGGCATGGGCCTTGAGAGGCTGGCCGCGGTAATGCAGGGGGCGCCGAATAATTTCGAGACTGATCTTTTTAAGCCGCTTTTAAAAGCAATAGATGATTGTAGGGGCGGGTTTCAAACCCGCCCCTGCATAAGCGAGGATAAGAAAAAATCCTTAGGGTTAGTTTATGCCATAGCCGATCATATCCGCGCGGCGGTGTTTGCTATTTATGACGGAGCCCTGCCTTCAAATGAGGGCCGCGGATACGTGATCAGAAAAATAATCCGTAAAAGTGTTCTGCATCTGCGGGCGCTAGGCATTGAAAAGCCGTTCTTGTACAAATTAGTTCCGGTTATAGCCGAGATCATGAAAGCGCCGTATCCTTTGCTGCATGATCGCAGAGAAGAAATAGCGGCAATGATCCTGGCGGAAGAAAAAAACTTTATAAATACGCTTTCGGCGGCGCCGGCAGTATTCAAGGAAAAATTCAGCGCGTTTATCAAGAAGCCCGATGCTGAACAAGCAGGTATGGTGGCTTTTGAGGTCCATGATACTTACGGCATTCCCATGGAGTTGACCCGGGATTGGCTGGATAAGCAAGGCATCAAAGTTTCTGAAGAGGCATTTAATAGAGAATTAGATAAACAAAAGACTCGCTCAAAGCTAAAAAGTAACATGAAAGGCGATGTTTTTGATGTTAAGGCGCTTGGATTGACATTGGCCGCGACTAAATTTTTAGGTTACAAAGAATATGAGGCGCGGGCAAAGATCTTAAAGATCATTAAAGGCGGCGTAGAGGTAAAGAAAATCAATAAAGGTGAAAGCGCGGACATTGTCCTGGACCAGACTCCGTTTTACCCGGAATCCGGCGGCCAGGTGGGTGATACCGGGCTTATCACAAAGGGCAAAAATATTTTTGAGGCGGCCGATAGCAAAAAAGCCGGGAAAGCGACTCTGCATATCGGTAAGGTGAAAATTGGCAGCCTCAAAATTGGCGATCTGGTCACTGTCCGGATTAATAAAGAGCGCAGGCTGTCCATTGCCAGGAATCATACCGCGACCCATCTATTACAAGCAGCACTGAGAAAGGCCCTGGGCGCCCATGTGCAGCAGCAGGGTTCACTGGTGGCCGAAGATAAATTCCGTTTTGATTTTACCCATTTTAAGGCGGTAGGCAAGGAAGAGCTGGAGGCAATAGAGAATACTGTCTATGGTTTCATTATTGAGGATTTGCCGGTGAGTGTAAAACAAATGCCGCTTACCACGGCAAAAAAAAGCGGTGCCTTGGCGTTTTTCGGCGAAAAATACGGGTCCAAGGTCAGGGTGATCTCCATCGGAGATATTTCAAAAGAATTCTGCGGCGGCACGCACCTGAAAAATACCGGACAGATTGGATATTTTAAGATTATTAAGGAAGGTTCAGTGGCAAGCGGTGTCCGCAGGATCGAAGGAACAACCGGGACTTTTGCCCGGGCGGCAGTCAGCGAGGAACGGGACAATCTGGCGCAGGAAATTGAACGCCTGCGCCTGCGCGTCAAAGTTATTGAAAAGCAGAAAAGCGGGGCAAAAACCAGCGCGTTAAAAGATTCGGTTACTAATCTGTTGGATAAGGCCGAAAACATAAATAATATTAAAGTGATCACCTGGAAAGAAAACGACCTGGATATGCCGGCCTTGCGTTCAGCGATGGACGCGATCAAACAAAAGGCCAATAACACCGTGGCTTGCCTGGGTTCAGCCGCCCAGGGAAGAGGAATTATCGTATTGGGCCTGACCGAAGATCTTTGCAAAAAAGGGCTGGATGCCTCAAAGATGATTACGGCTTTGTCAGCGCATATCGGCGGCTCAGGCGGCGGCAGGGCAGATTTCGCGCAGGCAGGCGGCGGAAACCCCGAAGGATTGGACGGGGCGTTCGACGAATTGAAAAAAATAATCAAAGAGACAAACCCGTAGGGACAGGTTTAAAACCTGTCCCTACAAAAACGAACGACGAAATACGAACGACGCCTGCCTGCCGGCAGGGAAGACGAATATATGAAGATAATCCGTTTCGGCAGTAAAAAATTAGAGAAAATTTACAACCGCGGTTCTGTCCGGCCAAACCGCCTTGAAGAGCGCGTCCGAAAGATCATGGATGACGTGCGCCTCTTAGGCGATGAGGCAGTGCTCAAATATACAAAAAAATTCGACGGGGTCAAATTGTCGCTGCGGCAGCTGAAGGTCTCTGAGATCGAGATCAGCGGCGCCTATCAGAACATCAGCCCTAATTTCGTCTCCAGCCTTAAGGTGGTCATTGAAAACGTCAACCGTTTTTACCGCCGCAGTATCAAGAAATCCTGGAAGATAAAGGATGCAGACGGTGTGGTATTGGGTGAAAACATAACCCCCCTGGAAAAAGTAGGCGTTTATATTCCCGCGGGAACGGCGCCCTTAGTTTCTACGGTCTATATGACGGTCCTGCCGGCAAAATTGGCCGGCGTCAAAAAAATAGTTTTGATCAGCCCTCCGGATAAATTCGGTTTAATTAATCCGCACATACTGGTGGTGGCCAATCTCTTAAAAGTGGATGAGATCTATCGCATCGGCGGCGCCCAGGGCATAGCCGCACTTGCCTACGGCACAAAGACAATTCCGGCGGTGGACAAGATAGTAGGGCCGGGTAATATTTATGTAACCGAGGCCAAGCGGCAGGCGTTCGGCACGGTAGATATTGATATGACCGCGGGCCCGACTGAACTTGTAATTATCGCAAACCGCGCCAGCGACCCGAAATTCATCATCGCTGACCTTCACGCGCAGGCCGAACACTCCAAGGGCCTGGCCATATTGATCACCAATTCCCGGGCCCTGGCCAAAGAAATAAAATCGCGCACCGACGGGCTCAACGGATTTATTGTTTTGACCAAGAACCTGGAGCAGGCCGCGGAGATCAGCAATAAAATAGCACCAGAACACTTAGAGATCCTGGTGAATAATCCGCAAAGGCTCTTGAAGTCAATTAAGCATGCCGGAGCGATATTTTTGGGGCCATACAGCCCGACAGCAGTCGGCGATTATGTGGCGGGCCCTAGCCATGTCCTGCCGACCTGCGGGACGGCGCGGTTCTTCTCCGGTTTATCAGTCTGCGATTTTATGAAGTCCAGCCACATTATCAGCTATAGCAAAAAAGCGCTGGAAAAAATAAGGGAACCGTTGGAGAAGATCGCTTCTATTGAGGGTTTGAGCAAGCATTTAGATTCAGTGAAGGCGCGATTTGAATGATAGTGTAGGGACAGCCTGCCTGCCGGCAGGCAGGCATAATATGCTGTCCCTACAGGTACGTTGCGCAGTGCAGGGGCGGGTTTCAAACCCGCCCCTGCAAGATAATTTGATCGGAGAAAATATGAAGAAGAGGATCGCGGTAATAGAGAGAAAAACCAAGGAAACCCAGATCAAGCTGAAATTGAACATTGATGGTTCAGGCAAAGCCAAGATCGATACCGGTATCGGCATCCTCGACCACATGCTGGAATTATTCGCTTTTCATGGGATGTTTGACCTGGAGATCGCAGCAATCGGTGATTTTAAAATAGACATTCATCACACCAACGAAGATATCGGCATTGTTTTGGGCGATGCCTTTAAAAAAGCGCTGGCTGATAAAGAAGGTATAAAGAGGTTTGGTTCAGCTGCGGTGCCGATGGAAGAAGTCACTGCCAGCGTTGCCGCAGACATTAGCGGCAGAGGGTCATTCAAATTAAATAATGCCGGCGGCGCGTCAGAGCCCCTGGATAAAGAAGGTAATTACCGCCTGGAATACGCCCAGCATTTTTTTGAATCTTTTGCCAAGCGCCTGGGGATGAATCTTAATATTAAAATTGAAAACGCCAATCCTGATCTGCATACCACGTTAGAGCCGGTTTTTAAGGCCCTGGGTATTGCGTTAGATCTTGCCACCCAGATCGATCCCCGCCGCAAGGGAGTTCCGTCGACCAAGGGGGTCATTGATTGAATTATTGTAGGGGCGGGTTTTAAACCCGCCCCTACAGGTGGAATCACAACGGTTTTGTAGGGACAGCACACTGTGCTGTCCCTACAGATAAACGATATGATCGCAATAATTGATTACGGAATGGGCAATATCCACAGCATAAAAAAGGCGCTGGAAAACTGCGGGGCAAAGACGCTTGTGACCAATAAGGCGCAGGACATCCGAAAATGCAACAAGGTTGTCCTGCCCGGCGTGGGTGCCTTTGCCGACGCCATGCATGAATTAAGAAAGCGCGGCCTGGTTGTTGCTCTTAGGGAACATATCACCGACCAAAAGATTTTCCTGGGTATCTGCCTGGGGATGCAGCTTTTGTTTCAAGAAAGCGAAGAGGCGCCCGATGTAAAGGGCCTCGGGTTGCTAAAGGGGTCGGTGATCAAGTTTAAGGCCAGGCCGAAATATCCGGTGCCGCAGATAGGGTGGAACCAGTTGAAAATAAAGTTAAAAGTTAAAAGTCAAAAGTCAAAAGAATGCCCGTTATTGAAAGATATCCCGAATGGCGCATATGTTTATTTCTGCCATTCGTATTATCCTCTGCCGGCCGACAAAAAAGTAAACGCCGCCTCATGCGCTTACGGCGTAAATTTCGCGGCTGTGGCCTGGAAGGATAATATTTACGGCACGCAGTTCCATCCTGAAAAAAGCCAGGAAATCGGCATGCAAATGCTGAAAAATTTTGTGAACCTATGATCCTTATACCGGCAATAGACTTAATAGGCGGTTGTGTAGTCAGGCTCCTGCAGGGAAAATTTGACGCGCAGAAGACGTATTCGCGCGACCCGCTCAAAGTGGCCAAGCACTGGGCGGCCCAGGGCGCTGAATTCATCCACATCGTGGACCTGGATGGCGCTGTCAGCGGCACGCCTAAAAACCTGCCTATTGTTAAAGAAATTGTGCGCCAGGTAAGAGTGCCGGTGGAATTCGGCGGGGGTGTTCGGGATATCGCCGTAATAAAAGAACTGCTTGCCGCCGGAATTACCCGGGTTGTCCTCGGGACGCGCGCCGCCGAGGATAAGGTATTTTTAAAAAAGGCCTTCGCCTCATTCGGCGACAAGATCATCGTCAGCATAGACGCCAAGGGAGAGAGCATTGCCACAAAAGGCTGGCAGGATGATTTCGCCGGGATGAGCGTGGATGATTTCGCGCTGTTGCTTAAACAAATCGGTTTTAAAGAATTTATTTATACCGATACCTTAAAAGACGGCACATTATCCGGCCCGAACATAAAAAATATCAAAGCCTTATTAAAGGCGACCGGGATGAAGATCATTGCTTCCGGAGGTATTTCGGCGCTGACCGATATATCTAAGCTCAAATTATTGGAAAAAAACGGATTGACCGGTGTGATCATCGGAAAAGCCCTTTATGAAGGAAAGTTTACTTTAAAAGAAGCATTGAAATTTATGTAACGTAGGGGCGGGTTTTACCTGCCTGCCGGCAGGCAGGAACCTGCCCTACAACAGCGATGCGAAAGGAGAACGTGATGGGTAAGGCATTGGCAGCTTTGGCGTGTTCAACGGTTTTTTTATTTGCTTTAAGCGGTTGCGCGTCTACTTCGGCAAATAAACAAGCGGATTTAGAGATGCAGGGTTTAAAAAATCAGATCACGCTTTTAGAGGCGCAGGTTCAGTCTAAAGACGCGGAGATCAGCAGTTTGAAGGTGGGATCAGTTCCGGCTCAGCCCCAAGATGAGGCATCAGCAAGCCTGAGTACCGCGGGATCCGTCGCAGCCGCGCCACAATCAAGCAACGTTCAATACGCCGCGCTCCCGAAAAAGCCCGGTTTAAAACAAATACAAACCGCCCTTAAGAGGGCCGGATACGACCCGGGCTCAATGGACGGTAAAATGGGGAAACAGACGCGGCAGGCAATAAAAGCGTTCCAGAAGGCCAATAATCTTTCTGCCGACGGACGGGTGGGCAAAAAGACCTGGCAAGCGTTGGCCCCATATCTGCCGATAGATGTAAAATAAATGCTGACTAAGAGGATCATTCCCTGCCTGGATATAAAAGATAGCCGGGTGGTAAAGGGTGTCAAGTTTTTGCAATTAAAAGATGCCGGTGACCCGGTGGAAGTGGCTAGGGCCTATGACGCCGAAGGCGCTGATGAACTGGTTTTTTTGGACATCACTGCCAGCTATGAAAATAGAAAGACACTGACCGATCTCGTGGAGAGGATCGCGGTGAATATTTTTACGCCCTTTACCGTGGGCGGCGGCATCCGCGATATAGAGGATATCCGCGGCCTGCTTAATGCCGGAGCGGATAAGATCTCGATCAATACCGCGGCGGTGAGCAAACCGGAGTTGATCCGGCAGGCAGCGGGTAAATTCGGCAGCCAGTGTATCGTGGTGGCCATAGACGCTAAACGTGTAGAAATGACGCGTCCCGTAGGACGTGAGGACGTGGGACGTGGGACGTCGCACGAACGACGAACGACGAACGACGAACGACGATATAAGTGGGAAGTGTTCATTCACGGCGGCAGGACCCCTACCGGGCTGGATGCGGTGCTTTGGGCAAAAGACGCGGCCCGCTTAGGCGCCGGAGAAATTCTCCTGACCAGCATGGATTACGACGGCACTAAAGACGGCTATGACATTGAATTGACCAAGGCGGTGTCCCGGGCGGTGAATATTCCGGTGATCGCCTCGGGGGGCGCCGGAAACCCGGAACATTTTTATCAGGTTTTCAGCCGGACAAAGGCAACCGCCGCACTTGCAGCATCTATTTTTCACTATCAGGAATATTCCATTAAACAGGTGAAAGAGTATCTTTTGGGGAAAGGCATTCCGGTGCGTTTATGACAAAAAAATCTTGTTCCGACGTAGGGGCGGGTTTAAAACCCGCCCCTACAAAGTTCAACCTTGGTAGCCTGAAATACGATCCAGCCGGATTGATCCCGGCGATAATCCAGGATTATAAAACGGGCGTTGTGCTTATGCTTGGATATATGAATAAAGAATCTTTGCGGCGCACGTTAAAGCAGGGCAGGACTTGTTTCTGGTCGCGTTCACGTAAAGAATATTGGACCAAGGGCCTGACATCCGGGCATTTTCAATTCGTCAAAAGTGTCGCCTACGACTGCGATCTGGATACCCTGTTGATCAAGGTCAGGCAAGTAGGTGGGGCATGCCACACGGGTAATAGGAGCTGTTTTTATAGGAAGATATGAAAAAGGGGACAGCGACTTTTTTTCACGCATCGTTGTCTCGCATAAAAAAAAGTCGCTGTCCCCTTTTTCCATTTCAATATGTATAAACCATCATTTGAAGAATTCCGAAAATTAAGCAAAAAGGGCAACGTCATTCCGGTCTATAAGGAAATAAACGCCGACCTGGATACGCCGGTGTCGTCATATTTAAAGATCCAGAAAGGCGATTACGGATTTTTATTGGAATCCGTGGAGGGCCAGGAAAAGCTGGCGCGTTTTTCATTCTTAGGCAGCGATCCCTGCCTTGTTTTTGTCAGCAAGGGGCGTGATATCCGCATCAGTTATCCCGGCAAAAAGAAGACGGTCAGGTTTAAAACCGCGCAGACGCCGCTGGATGAAATCAAATCGATTATGCAGGATAAGAAAGCGGTGGCCGTTTCCGGACTGCCGCCTTTTTGCGGGGGGCTGGTGGGTTATATGGGCTATGACACAGTCAGGTTTTTTGAGCGCCTGCCTGACAAGAACCCCGATGACCTCAAACTGCCGGATGCGGTTTTTATGCTCACCGACACGATGATGATCTTTGATCATATTAATCACACCATCAAGATAATCAATAATGTTTTTCTTCCTACTGAGCCTGTAGGGGCGGGTTTTAAACCCGCCCCTACAATCGCGCAAATGAAGCGTTTATACGATAAAGCAATAAAGAAGATAAAAGAGATTGAAAAAGACTTTAAAAAGCCTGTTCGCGATTCTGTAGGGACAGCATATTATGCTGTCCCTACAAAACCTGTGGTATCCTCTAATTTCACGAAGGCCGGCTTTAAGGCGATAGTCTTGCGCGCCAAGAAGTATATTACAGAAGGCGACATTATTCAGGTGGTTCCGTCGCAACGCTTTAAGCTAATGGCAGAGAAAGCGCCTTTTCAGGTTTATCGCGACTTAAGAAGCCTTAATCCGTCGCCGTATATGTATTTTTTAAAGCTAAAAGGGTTCTATATTGCCGGTTCTTCGCCTGAAATGCTGGTGCGTTGTGAAAACGGGATCATCCAAACGCGTCCGATCGCAGGTACCAGGCCCCGTGGCCGCAACGAGCAGGAAGATGTCAAGTTGGAAAAAGAGCTTCTTGCCGACCAAAAAGAAAGGGCCGAGCATTTGATGCTGGTGGACCTGGGCCGTAACGACATAGGCAGGGTGGCGAAATGCGGCACGGTCAAAGTCAGCGAATTTATGAGCATAGAAAGGTATACTCACGTGATGCACCTGGTCAGTGAGGTCAGGGGAATCCTTGACAGGGATAAATATAGCGTATATGATGT